>CAMNMV010000068.1 GCA_946545015.1 uncultured Clostridium sp. | reverse complement strand
GTATATGATAAAAGAATAGATAGTTTAGAACTATATACTATATCTATTTATAAGAAGAATAACTAAAATTATTATAAAAACCACTAAAAACAGGCTAAAAACCTGTTTTTATTATACATTTATATCAAATTTGATACACAAAACTTGACATCTGTGTCAAATTTGATATAATGTTGACAATTTAAGGGGATGATATGTTATGGAACTAACAGAAAAAGACCAATTAATGGCGTATAGAGAAAAATTAGAAACACTACACAACATTAAAAAAACAGGATATCCATCAATTGATAAAACACATTTAGAAGGAACAAAATTTTTTGAAAGACATCCAATTATACCTAACGTAAGTATAGTTGATGCAATGGACTTTATATGGCTACCAGACATGAATGCTAATGCAATCACTTGTGGTGACTTAACAGCGTCAAGAAATGATTTTAAAACTGATAGAAAAATTATTGCAAAAGCATTTAAAGAATTAAGTGTTAAAAAAGGAGACATAATTTGCGTTTCAATGTCAAATTTTTATCAAGCTGTTGCGGTGTTTGGCGCTGCAAATGAAATTGGTGCTGTAGTTACATTCTTAAATCCATATGCACAAGATGAAGAGTTAATCGCACAATTAAATAATTATGAATCACCAGTATTTATCAATTACGGCAAAACAAGAGAATACAATGAGAATATTAAGAAAAAAACTAATGTTAAACAAATAATAACTTTAGGAAAAAATCAAGAAAAAACACGTGAATTTAATGCAAAAAGTGATAGCTTAATCGGATATAGTGATTATATTGATTTTAAAGATTTAAAATTAATTGGTGATTATTATAAAAAAATATACAATTCACATCAAAGTGGTAATGATACAGCGTTAATCTTATTTACATCTGGATCAACAGGTAATCCAAAAGATATGGAATTTACTAATAAAAATGTTCTTTCAGCTGGTATTTATTATAAAAATTCAGCTCATCTAGAAAAATATAAAGGTATAGATAATAAAAGATGGATGGGTGTTGTACCATTCATGTATCCATACGGTTTTGTTGCATCAGTACTTTCAACATTGCTAGCTGGTAGAGAAGCTTTATTAGCTCCAAATGCAGGACCAGACAATATAAATGATTATTTAAGACAAAATCCAGGGTTAATTTTTGGTAGTCCAGCATTCTTAGAGGTATTAAAAAGAAACATAGATCCAGAATTACAATTACCATCACTACATACATTTGTTTCTGGTGGAGATTTCTTATCAGCACAATCCTCTAGAGATGCAATAGATTTCTTTGCAGATCACGGAGCTAAAGTTGCTATGGCAAACGGTTCTGGTAACGGAGAATTATTAGGATGTTGTACAAACTCAATGAATGTTGAATATAGACCTGAAACCGTAGGTAAACTAGTTAATGGACCAGAATTCGTTGTTATAGATGAAAAAACTGGCAAAGAAGTAAAATATGGAGAAAACGGGGTTCTATGTGTAAGAGGTAAAAACTTATTTAAAGGATATTTTAAAAAACCAGAATTAACAAAAGATGCAATGATTGAATTTAATGGAAAAGAATATTACAAAACTGGAAACTATGGTAACTTAAGTGAAGATGGATACTTTACTTTAATAGGTAGATCATCAAGATTCTTTATTATTAACACATTAAATAAAGTATATTGTGAACTAGTACAAAATATTATTTCAAAAATTGATGTTGTAGATTCATGTGCAATTGTTCCAAAACCAAATAAAGAACAATTATTTGAAAGTAAGGCATATATAGTATTAAAACCAGGAATTGAACCATCAAAAGAAATTGAAGAATATATTAAACAAAAAGCATTTGAACCATACATTGATTCATACGGAAATAGTGTAAGCTTAAAGCCATACGAAGTTCCTTATAGTATTACATTCTTAGATACACTTCCAAGAACAGAAGGAGCAGAAAAAATAGATTATGAATCATTAAAATTAGATGCTGAAGAAGAATATAAGAAAGAGAATAATATTAAAATACTAAAAAAATAGGAATTCATATATTCCTATTTTTTATTTTGTGTAGTATAATTTATATATAATAGGAGTTGGTAATATGAGTAGTGATATTTGGTTTCCAGTCGCAGGTTTATTCATAAGTATTTTCACAATATTCTTATATATCAAAAAAGTAAACGTTAAAACAAAAGAAACAAGATTATATTTTGGACTTATAATTATAAATTTTTTTGGACTAATATTAGAGCTTTTATGTACATATGCATCATTTATAAGATTTGATAATCCATTCTTGAGTAACCTTATTTTAAAAGCATACTTGGATTATAATTTAGTATATTGTGGCTTATTATTATATTATACTTTTATAGTTTCTCATCAAAATATAAAAGAAAAAACATTTAAAAAGATAATAAATCCGGGATTAGTTATTTTTTTAGTTATATCAGCAATACTTATTCATACAATGGATATGTCATTAGTTGTTTCTGAAGATTTTAGAATAAGATATACAACCGGCCCAAGTGTAATTTTTACGTTTTCAGCCTGTGGATTAATTCTTGGAGCAATATTAGTATTCGTTTTACTAGACATTAAAAACATTAGAAATAAAAAATACATACCAATATTATCATTCTTAATAATAGGGTTTATTGGAATTGTAATACAAACTCTACAACCTGGAATTTTAATACTAACATTTATTGAAACTTTTGTAAATCTAATAATGTTTCATACAATTGAAAATCCGGATGTTAAGATGATAGAAGCATTACGAGTAGCAAAGGAAGCAGCAGAAAAAGCTAACCAAGCAAAGAGTGATTTCTTATCAGCAATGTCACATGAGATTAGAACACCACTTAATGC
>CAMNMV010000067.1 GCA_946545015.1 uncultured Clostridium sp. | reverse complement strand
ATGCCATTAATATATTAAAACTAATGAAAGTAAAATATACAATAGAAGGAAAAGGCTATGTAATCAATCAAAGTATAGAACCAAATAGCATCATCACTGAAGATATGACAGTAAATTTAAAATTGGAATAATTAAATAAATATTTGACATAAATTTTACAAAAAAAATGCAAGAATTTATTCACAATTTTTAAAACATAATCCATTAAACCTATATAAAATAAGCATGTCAAGAGTTTTTTAAAAAAAATCAATAGCAAGTATAAACTTATAGTTAAAAAGCTTGCTTTTTTTTTGATAACATTAGATTATCATAGAGATAACTAAACTCTAAGATAAAAAAAGGAAGAGAGGTAAAAATGAAAGAATTGAAAAAAAGGGGAATACATTTGGTAATAGCAATAACAATGGTACTATTCCTATTACCAATTTATGTAAATGCAGATGAAAAATACACAGTTATATTTGATCTTAAAGGAGGAAGTAGTGAACAACCAATTGAACCAATTATAGCAAGTACCTGGGAAGAAGTTTATGCTCAAATGCCCAGAGAGAATTCTTTTATACCAGAAATAATAAAAATACATAAAGAAGGATTTAAATTCGATGATTGGTATTTTGATGAAGCATACACACATCCTGTTACATATGAAGAAGAGCCTACTGAACACCAAATAACTTTATACGCAAAATGGACTGCAAATACTGCAAATGAAGAAATGATTGATATGTCAAAAGTAAATCTAACAATTGAAGATTTAATTATAGGAACAGAAGTTACATTAGAAGAAGATACTACAGGATCATCAAGATATGGATATATTCAAAAACCAAGTATTAACATTGCATCTAGCAATAAACATGTAAAAGTTGGTGAACCAATAATAGGTGATGGTAGTGAGTATGTAAAAGGCATAATAAAAGAAGGAAAAGATTACTACATAGAAGTAGTATTAACGCCTGAAGAAGGATATTTATTCTCATGGCCAACAGTTGGAGGAACAGCAACAATGTTAATTAATGGAAAAGAAGTTGGTGAAGCAATAGATTATAATTTGGATGAATATGACCCAGAAAGACCAATAATAATTCGTAGCAATTATGATGCTAGTTTAAGAATAAAAGTATCACCCGTTAAAGAACAAGAAAAAGCAATGACTAAAGATTATTCTATTTTAGAAGGAGCAGACCAAACATATATATCAGGAAAAGACTTAATAATTAGAGCAAGTGGAGAACTTGAAAACTTTCAAAAATTATTAATAGATAATAAAGAAGTTTCTGAAGATAATTATACTAAAAAATCAGGTAGTACTGTTGTAACGATAAAAAGTAATTACTTATCTACTTTATCAGCTGGAAAGCACGAAGTAACATTTGTATATAATGATGGTACAGTAAAAACAAGTCTTACCATTTCAGAAAAAACAAACAATCCAAAAACAGGAGATAATATGATTATTTATCTTTTAACTGCTATAATGAGCATTGTTGGATTTATTGCATTAATAATCTATAAGAAAAAACAAACAAATTAAAAAAATATACAGACTGACAAATGTTAGTCTGTTTTTGATAGGAGTACTTCATGAAAAGAATATATTCTAAAAAACAAAAAAGAAAAAAAAGAATAATAAGAATTATATCACTAATATTAATATGCACTTTAGCAAATTCAGCATATCATCTAATTACCTGGAAAGAAAATACAACTAGGAATAAAATAATAAAAGAAAATACAAATAAAGTAGTTAAAATAAAAAAAGATAGTTCTGAGACCAAAGAAAAAATAGAAGTAAATTGGAGTGATATAAAAAAAACAAATAAAGATGCAGTCGCTTATCTAAAAATAAACAATACAAATATCAACTATATAGTAGTAAAAGGAAAAGACAATGAATATTATTTAAATCACAATATAAATAATCAAAAAAATATTGCAGGTTGGATATTTGCGGACTATAAAAATAAATTAGATGGTAGTGATAAGAATATCGTTATATATGGACATAATATAGTAGATAAATCAATGTTTGGAAGTATTCCAGACATGTTTAAAAAAGAATGGTATAATAATGAAACTAATTTAAACATATCTTTAATAACAGAAAAAGGTGATTTTACATATCATATATTTTCAATGTATACAGTTAAACCAGAAGAATATTATATACAAACTGATTTTAAAGATAATTCATCCTATCAAGAATTTTTAAAAATCATCACAAAAAGAAGCTTCTATAATTTTAAGTCAGAAATAAGTCCAGAAGATTCTATCCTTACATTATCTACCTGTACATCAGATGGCAATGCTAGAATGGTAATACACGCTAAATTAATAAATCAGTAAACGTAAGAAACAATAAGCTTATAACAAATATCAAATAAAAGATTAATAGATAAAGTTATAAATAGATGTTAGACAATATTTAAAATTAAAAAATACTAAAAAAAGTATTTTTTAATTTTTTATATAGTAAAGAAAATAGTTTTAATAAAATATATTAAAGTGTAAAATAAATGTCTAAATATATACAAAAGAAAAAAAATATGATATCCTAAAACAAATAGAAGGAGGGATAATAATGAATGATGAATTAGGAAAAATAAAAGAAGCAATTCAAGAATTTGACAGAGAGAAAAGTAAAAAAGAAGTAATAGATTCCTTAAAATATCTTTACCAAAGTGCATTGAAAAACAATAACACAGAAATGACACAAAGAATATCCGTAATTCTAGGCGATGAAGATTTATTAGAAAAAATGACAACAGCACAAATTAGTCACGAAATCAACGATTTACTAATAGGTATATATGGAAATGGAAATTATATCAGCGAAAATTCCAATTATATTAAAAAAAATGCAGAACAAATAAAAGATTTAAGATTAATGGGAAAAACAATCACGATTTCACCACAAGAAGCAGCAACAATAAGCATGATACCATTTGAGGAAATGAGAAAAACATTATTTGATGCAGCTGGATTTGAATATACATCTATACAAGATTTAATGAAAATGTATAAAGAAAGTGGAGCATCTAATCCATATCAAATCCCGAATGATTTAAATGAATTATTTTTAAAAAATGGTCTAGAATTAAGTAGTGAAGGTAAAACTATAATAAGAAAATTACCTACTGCAAATTTTTATATATCGACAGATTTAGAACAATTTAAAGAAAATTTTCATAGATTTTATCCTGATATACCTGGAAGTCAACATAGAACAAGATAATACAATTAAAAACCAATATTTTAAGTATCACAATAATAAATTGAACATTAGCTAATAGTATGATATAATAATCAAAAGAGGTGAAAGAATGGAAAATAAACCTGGATTTTTTGAGTCAAGCATTACAAGATTTACAAAAGAAAGCTATAAATGGTCTGTTAAGAATTTTTATAGATCAGTATATTCAGCATCCATGTATAGAAGAGATGTTTTTAGTAAAAATCGAATGTCAGAACTACTGAATGATGAAGAAACACTAGATAAAATTGCTATTGTAGAATTAAAAAATGACAT
>CAMNMV010000066.1 GCA_946545015.1 uncultured Clostridium sp. | reverse complement strand
TGGTTTCCCGGGCATATGGCAAAAACTAGAAGAGAAATAGAAGAAGATTTAAAACTTGTAGATGTAGTAGTAGAACTATTAGATGCAAGAATACCAATATCTTCTCAAAATCCTGAAATTGCTAAAATAACAAGAGGAAAGAAAAAATTAATAGTCCTTAATAAGATAGATTTAGCAAACGAAAAGGAAAATCAAAATTGGGTTAAATATTTTGAAAATAAAAATCTACCCGTTTGTTTAGTTGACTCAAATTCTGGAAAAGGTATAGATCAAGTTATTAGACAAATAGAAAAGATGATGCAATTAGAACTAGATACTTTAGCACAAAAAGGTAGAATTGGTAGAAAAATTAGAGTTATGATAGTTGGTATTCCAAATGTAGGAAAATCATCATTTATAAATAGAATAGCTAAAAAAGCAACTGCAGGTGTAGGAAATAAACCAGGTTTTACAAAGAAAAAACAATGGATAAGAATAAATGATAAAGTAGAATTATTAGATACACCAGGTGTCTTATGGCCTAAATTTGAAAGCCAAGAAGTAGCTTTAAATTTATCTTTTACAGGAACAATTAAAGAAGAAATATTAGAAAAAGTAGAAGTTGCATATCAATTGGTAAAATTCTTGTTAGAAAATAATAGACAAGAATTAATAGAAAAATATAAATTAGACAATGATTATGTTGAAAATATATTAGCTAGAGATTTACCAAAAAATGAAAATATTTATGAAATTATGCTAGAAATAGGAAAAAAACGTGGATGCTTAATATCTGGCGGAAATGTAGATGAAGAAAAAACTTCAAAAATAATATTAGATGAATTTAAAAACGGAAAATTAGGAAGAATTACAATTGAAAAATCAAATAATTATTAATATTAATAAAAAGTATAGGAGTAATAATGGAAGAATTTATAAAAATAGAAAGAAATCCTGAAGATGTAAATTTAATGTCACCATTGACATGGGCATATGTTGGAGATTGTGTTTATGAATTATATATTAGAACAAAATTGATAAATGAAACAAATTTAAAACCTCATAATTTACATATTGAATCAATAAAATACGTAAAAGCTAAAGCACAAGCAGAAATTTTAGAAAAATTAATGGAACATTTAAATGAAGAAGAAAAAGATATTGTAAGGCGTACAAGAAATACCCAAAATCATCATTTGCCTAAAAATTCAAATGTTACAGAATATATGTATTCAACAGCATTTGAAGGGTTAATAGGGTATTTATATTTAACAAAACAAAATAAAAGATTAGATGAAATATTTAATATAATATTTGAACAATAATAATTAATAAAGATTATTTTCATTTAAATAATAAAACTAGTTGACGAAATAATAAAAAAATGTTATAAATAATAGGAGGTCAAAAAATGGCCCCTTGGTCAAGCGGTTAAGACGCCACCCTCTCAAGGTGGAATCATGGGTTCGATTCCCGTAGGGGTCACCAATATATAATTAAAAGGGAGTAGCTTTTAAATTACTAATCAACAATCGCGATATTTAATATCTGGTTAGTAAAGCTATAATAATAGTTAAGCGAGACTTTTAAAAGAAATAAACAATTTTATTTCTTTTAAGAGTCTTTTTGTTTATAAAAAGGACTATAAAATAATATAATTTATAGGAGGTAAAACCAAATGGAAGAAAAAAATTGGTTTAACAAAGACATCAAGGATGTTGAAGAACAGTTACAAACAAACATTGAGAAAGGACTAAAAGATGAGGAAGTAAAGAAAAGACGAGAAACATATGGATTTAATATGTTAAAAGCAGCGAAGAAAAAATCTTTATTAAAAAGATTTTTAGATCAGTTTAAAGATTTCTCAATAATCATTTTAATTATAGCAGCAGTTGTTTCAGGAATAGTAGGAATATCTAATGGAGAAGGAATGACAGATACAATAATTATTTTAATAGTAGTTATTGTTAATGCAATAATTGGAGTTTCACAAGAATCTAAAGCAGAAAAATCATTAGAAGCACTTCAAAAATTAACAGACCATGCATCAAAAGTTGTTAGAAATGGAACTGTAACAGTAGTACCTGCAAAAGAACTTGTTCCTGGAGATATAGTAGTATTAGATACTGGTGATTATATTCCTGCGGATTTAAGAATAATTGATGCTGTAAATTTAAAATCACAAGAATCATCATTAACAGGTGAATCAGTACCAGTAGAAAAAACAGTAGAGAAAATTGATGAGAAAGAAATTGGAATTGGCGATAGAACTAATATGTTATTTTCATCAAGTTTGGTTACTTATGGTAGAGGAAAAGGTATTGTTGTAGAAACTGGTATGACAACAGAAGTTGGAAAAATAGCTGGAATGATAAATGCAACAGAAAAACAAGAAACACCACTTCAAACAAAATTAAATAAATTAGGAAAAACACTTGGAATAGCAGCACTTGCAATATGTGTGTTTATATTTGTAATAGGACTAATACAAGGAAAAGAACCTATGCATATGTTTATGACAGCAGTAAGTTTAGCTGTTGCAGCAATTCCAGAAGGACTGGTTGCAGTATCAACAATTGTTTTAGCAATAGGTGTACAAAAAATGGTAAAGAAAAATGCTATTGTTAAAAGATTACCAGCAGTTGAAACACTAGGAAGTAGTACAGTAATATGTTCTGATAAAACAGGTACACTTACACAAAATAAAATGACTGTAGAAAAAGTATTTTGGAATAATGCTTTAAGAGATTTAGCTAATATAAATGAGAGCGAAATAGATAATCAATTAAAAAAATTAGTATATGCTAATATGTTATGTAATGATACAAAAGTTTCAAATGATGGAACTCTAACAGGAGATCCAACAGAAACAGCATTAGTAGATATGGCATTTAAATTAGATTTTGATCCAACAATATATGATAGAATGCCAAGACTAGAAGAAGTACCTTTTGATTCTGATAGAAAATTAATGACAACAGTAAATGAAGTAAATGGAAAATACATAGTTTATACAAAAGGTGGAATTGATGAGCTTCTAAATAGATGTGTAGCATATGAATTAAATGAAGAAATAAAAAAAGATATAGAAGTTTATGCAAATAAAATAAGACAAGAAAATGAAGGAATGGCAAAAGAAGCACTTAGAGTTTTAGGCTGTGCTTATAAAGAAATTGACCATATTCCAAGTAAAGATGAAATGGAAAATATTGAAAGTGATTTAATCTTTATAGGTATGGTAGGAATGATAGATCCACCAAGAGAAGAAGCTAAAAAGGCTGTTGAAAAATGTAAAACAGCGGGAATAAAAACTGTAATGATTACAGGAGATCATAAAATTACAGCAACAGCAATAGCTAAAAAATTAGGAATATTAGAAAATGAAGACGAGGCAATAACAGGTTTAGATTTAGAAAAAATGTCTGATGAAGAATTAGAAAAAAATGTAAGAAATTATTCTGTTTATGCTAGAGTTTCACCAGAACATAAAGTTAGAATTGTAAAAGCTTGGCAAAAAAATGGAGAAATAGTTGCTATGACTGGTGATGGAGTAAATGATAGTCCAGCACTTAAAACATCAGATATAGGTTGCGCGATGGGAGTTGTAGGTACAGATGTTGCTAAAGAAGCAGCAGATGTAATATTAACAGATGATAACTTTGCAACAATAGTTTCAGCAGTAGAAGAAGGAAGAAGAATATATGATAATA
>CAMNMV010000065.1 GCA_946545015.1 uncultured Clostridium sp. | reverse complement strand
CAGTAATGAAAATGGAAAACGAAGAATTAGTTTTAAGACCAATGAACTGTCCACATCACATGTTGATTTATAAGAGTGAAATGCGTTCATACAGAGATTTACCAATTAAAATTGGTGAACTTGCAAATGACTTTAGATATGAATCAAGTGGAAGTGTTTGCGGATTAGAAAGAGTTAGACAAATGTGTCAAAATGATGCCCATCTTTTTGTAAGACCAGATCAAATAAAAGAAGAAGTTGGAAAAGTACTAAATCTAATATTTGAAGTATATATGAAAGATTTCGGATTCCCAGAATCAGCATTTTCATTTAGATTATCTCTAAGAGATAAAAACAACAAAGAAAAATATATTGATAATGATGAAATGTGGGAAACAGCAGAAAGCCAATTAAGAGAAATCTTAACAGATTTAAAAATTGATTTTTATGAAGCAGAAGGTGAAGCAGCTTTTTATGGACCAAAGATTGATATTCAAATAAAAACAGCATTAAATCATGATGTAACTATACCAACATGTCAATTAGATTTTGCATTACCTGAAAGATTTGATTTATCTTTTATAGGTGAAGATGGAAAAGAACATAGACCAGTTGTAATCCATAGAGCAATACTTGGTTCTTCAGATAGATTTATATCATTCTTAATTGAAGAAACAAAAGGATTTTTCCCATTATGGCTTGCACCAACTCAAGTAAAAATATTACCAATAAGTGAAAAACAATATGATTATTGTAAAGAAATTCAAAAACAACTTCAAGAAAAAGGAATAAGAGTTAAATTTGATAATAGAAACGAAAAAGTAGGTTACAAAATTCGTGAAGCTCAAATGCAAAAAGTTCCATTTATGTTAGTTGTAGGAGATAAAGAAAAAGAAAATAATCAAGTAGCAGTACGTTCTCGTGAAGATGGTGATATTGGAGCAATGTCATTAGATGAATTTGCAGATAAATACTTAAAAGATGCCAAAATATAGTTATATTCCAACTAAAAATTAAATTTTACATTGGAGGAACAAAAGATGGGGAAAAAATCAAATGGAAAATATATAATAATTCCGAGTATTATGTTAGTTTTAACTATTGTATTAACTTGTTTAGGAGATAATGTAGGAAGTATTATATATGAAGTTCTGGATGAATATGACATAACAGGAATGACAACAATATTTATGTATTTAATGTTAGTTCTTGAAGTAGTGATACTAGTTTTTTGTATATATAAGGGCAAAAAAGGTCTTAAAGATGGCTATGACTATATGTTTAGTAAATTTGCCTGTATTATATTTGCAGTATTAGTAATAATTCCAATTATGTCTTTTATTATTGTAAGAGGAGAAGAAGAAAATCAAGCAGTAGAATTAGATAATAAAATTTGTGGACTGAATACAGAATTTATTGATTCACTTCAAAGTAGTATTAAAAATAACAAAAATAACAAGAATAGCAAGAATAAGAAGGATTTAAATACACAATTAAATGAATATTTGGATATGCAAAAAAATGATAAATATTATGATAGAAAAAGAGAAATATTAAGTGAAAAACAAAATTCAAACATATTTTTTGAAGAATTTGTCCTAAATCCATATAATTATAATATATTTTATAAAAAGCATTCAACAAGGACACCAACGGAAGACAGATATTATGCAATATATTCAAGAATATCAATTATAAATGCAATTTGTTTAGGATTTTATATTATAAGTAGCGCTGTTGATGAGAAAACTAATAAAAAACGGAGTAGTAGGATAGAAAAATTTTGAAATAAATTTAGGAGGAACAAAAATGAAATTAGGAATTGTAGGACTTCCAAATGTAGGAAAAAGTACAATGTTTAATAGTATAACAAAAGCTGGCGCAGAATGTGCAAATTACCCATTTTGCACAATAGAACCAAATGTTGGTGTTGTACCAGTTCCAGATGAAAGACTGGATGAATTAACAAAAATGTACAACCCTGAAAAAACAACACATGCTGTTATTGAATTTGTTGATATTGCAGGTTTAGTAAAAGGAGCAAGTAAAGGTGAAGGGTTAGGAAATAAATTCTTATCACATATACGTGAAACAGATGCAATAGTAGAAGTTGTAAGATGTTTTGAAGATAGTAATGTTGTACATGTTGATGGAAGTGTTGACCCAATAAGAGATATTGAAACAATAAATTT
Organism: uncultured Clostridium sp.; assembly: GCA_946545015.1. Lineage (GTDB taxonomy): Bacteria > Bacillota > Clostridia > TANB77 > CAG-508 > CAG-269. Next base: position 1,984 of record CAMNMV010000065.1, on the reverse strand, counting down.
AGAATTAATATTTGCAGATATTGAAACTGTTAATAAGAGATTAGATAAAGCAAGAAAAAATCTTAAAGCAGATAAAAAATATCAAGAAGAAATTGATTTGCTTGAAAAAATATTAAAAAATTTAGAAGAAGGAAAATCAGCAAGAGCATTAGAGTTTACTGAAGAAGAACAAGTTTTAGTAAAAGATATGTTTTTGTTAACAACAAAACCAATTTTATATATAGCAAATGTTTCTGAATCACAATTAGATAATAGAGAAAATGATGAATTAGTAATGAAAGTTAAAGAATATGCTAAAAAAGAAAATGCTGAAGTAATACCATTATGTGTTAAGATTGAAGAAGAATTATCAGGCTTAGATGATGATGATAAAAAAGAAATGTTAGAAGCATTAGGCTTAGATGAATCAGGACTAGATAAAGTTATAAAGAAAAGTTATGATTTATTAGGATTAATGTCATTCTTAACAGCAGGTGAACCAGAAGTAAGAGCTTGGACAATTAAAAAAGGAACTAAAGCTCCACAAGCGGCTGGAAAGATACACTCTGATATCGAAAGAGGATTTATAAAAGCTGAAGTTGTATCATATGATGATTTAATGAAAGAAGGTTCAATGGTAGCAGCAAGAGAAAAAGGGCTAGTGCGTTCAGAAGGAAAAGAATATATTATGCAAGACGGGGACATAGTTTTGTTCAAGTTTAATGTTTAATAAGAATGATATTAAATTGTTTGTAACACATTTGTAATATTTATGAAATATAAAAGTAAAAAATAAAAACTAAAATATACTTGACTAAATTATAATAAAAGTTTAAAATATATTTAGAGCAAAAGAAAACATAAAAATATATTTCTATTAAGGCTTGAAATCTTAAAAATAATGTGGTATAATATTAAGCGGTTGTAAAATAATAATAGAAATATTAGTAAGAAGGAGAAATAAATTATGAAGAAAACAAATTTAATTAAAGGATTTTTAATAATGTTAATAGGAGCTGCAATAATCGGAACAACAAGTGTTTATGCAGCAGATGATGATTATGGTTATATATTTGATGAAGAATCATCAACAACAACTGAAGAAAATACAAATGCAAATAAAAATGAAAACAAAAACGAAAACAGTAACAAAAATGAAAATTCTAACAAGAATACAAACAAAAATGAAAATTCTAATAAAAATACAAATAAAAGCAATACTAATGCTAATTCAAATAATACTAGCAATTATAGTAATGCAAATAATACAAATAACTTACCAAAAACAGGTGTTGAAGATTCAATCCCTACAATGGTGCTAATTGTTGTATTTGGAATATCAGCAGTATATGCTTATAAAAAAATAAGTGAATATAAAAATGTTTAATTAAATTGAAATTTAAAATATGAACAGAAAGTCTTTGTGGCTTTCTGTTTTTGTCTTTATTTTTTAATTAATTTTGCCTTAACTATAATTCTTTTATTATTATAATTATTACAGGTTAAAAGGGTTAATTCTGTTATATCGGAAGAAGGATATATTATTGTTTGAATATCAGATTCATCGATTTCAAATGTCTTATATACACTATAATTAAAGGTATTATTATATAAATCTTTTATTTTTATCAAATCTTTTTTTTCTAATTTATAAATGTTACTAAAAAAACTATCATTTCCATAATTGTGACCTGCAATACATAGATTATTTTCACTATTTTTTGCATTTGGAATATTACCACTAAATCTACAAGGAAAAATTTTTAATAGATCTTCACTAATACCATAAAAAAATGGATAGTTAATATTTAATTTTGGTATAATAATATTACCTAAAATGTCAGAATCATTAAATTGATTATTATTATTTTCATAATTAAAATCATAACTAGGAACAGCAAATAATCTATAAATTTCATATCTTTTTGAAAAACTATTTGAAAAATTTTTATTCTTTTCATATTTTATGTTATTTTATATATTATAAAAAAATAAAAATAGTATT
>CAMNMV010000064.1 GCA_946545015.1 uncultured Clostridium sp. | reverse complement strand
CCAATTAATTTTCCATTTAATTCTGGAATAACTAATCCAATTGCTTTTGCAGCTCCTGTTGAGTTTGGAACTATATTTACTGCAGCAGCTCTAGCTCTTCTTAAATCACCTTTTCTGTGTGGTCCATCTAATAACATTTGATCTCCTGTATACGCATGAACTGTTGTCATTATTCCTGATTGAATAGGTGCATAATCATTTAATGCTTTAGCCATTGGTGCTAAGCAGTTTGTTGTACAAGATGCAGCTGATATTATTTTATCATCTGGTGTTAAAACATCTTGGTTTACTCCAAATACTACTGTTGGTAAGTCTTTTCCGGCTGGTGCTGAAATAACTACTTTTTTAGCTCCAGCATCAATGTGTGCTTGTGCTTTTTCTTTTGTTGTGTAGAATCCTGTACATTCTAATACAACATCAACTCCAATTTCTCCCCATGGAAGATTTTGAGCTTCTTTTTCAGCATATATTTTTATTGTTTTTCCATCTACTGTTATAGAATCTTCTCCAGCTACTACTGTATCTGCTTTTTCATATTTTTTTTGTGCAGAATCATATTTTAATAAATGAGCTAGCATATCTGGACTTGTTAAGTCATTTATTGCTACAATCTCATACCCTTCTGCTCCAAACATTTGTCTAAATGCAAGACGTCCTATACGTCCAAAACCATTAATGGCTACTTTAACTGACATATTTCTTCCTCCTTTAAATTAGCTAATTTGCTAATTTTCCTTTAATATTATTGCCAATAATTACAATTATTATAACCGGCAATACAATTCTATATCAAAACTTTTTTCTTTGCAAGTATTTAAAAATATTTTGTAAAAATTTATTTTATCTTAAAATTATCCTATCACATTAACATTTTCTTTCCCAGCAATTTGACTAAAGATTTCTAATATCTTTTCATTAAAATATATTGCTCCACAAGATTTTAATTCATCATTTATTTTAACAAAAATTGGCATATTATTTCTATCGCCATTGAAGTATTTTATCGCACCTCTTAGCTTACTTTTTTGTTCTTCATTTAAATTTGTAATATCTATAGTAAACATTTTTTGTTTTTGCTCACTAAAATCTTTTATATCATTTGCAATAATACTACTTGAATCATCTTCTCTTATGCTTAATCTTCCATCAACCATTACAATATTTTCTTCTACAAGACTTTTTCCCGCTTTCATATATGCATTTTCAAACACAATAACTTCAAATTGTCCATATAAATCTTCTATTGTTACAAATGCCATTAATTTATTATTTTTAGTATATTTCTTTTTAATTGATGTTATTATTCCTGCACATTTTACATTTTGCCCATCTTTATATTTTGTTTTTTCTACTAAATTAGAATTTTGATTACTATCTATATTTTCAACATTAGAATTTACTTGTTCATCAAGTTCCTTAAGTTTCATAGAATTTATAGTAGTTTTACTTTCTATTTGATTACGTAATTTTTCTAAAGGATGACCTGATATATAAATACCCAGCATTTCTTTTTCTAATGATAATAATTCTTTATTTGGCAATTCTTCATGCTGTTCAAATGTATATTTTATTTCATTTAAGTCTTCTTTTTCATCATTTGAACCTAAATCAAACATTGATACTTGTCCATCGAATCCTTTTTTATTACTTGTTTGAATTACATCAATTATATTTTCGAAAGATGCTAGCAATGTACTTCTTGTTTGTTCAAAACTATCAAAAGCACCAGCTTTTATTAAACTTTCTATACATTTTTTATTTACTTGTTCATCAGCTATTCTTTCACAAAAATCTGTAAAACTTTTGTATTTTCCTTTTTCATTTCTTTGTTTTACTATATTTTGCACTGGTACACTTCCAACATTTTTAATGCTTCCTAACCCAAAACGTATTTTATTTTCTTCTACAGTAAATTTTTCTGAACTCATATTGATATTTGGTTTTAATATTTCTATTCCAAGTCTTTTACATTCATCAATATATTGTGGAATTTTATCTAAATTACCCAAAAAACTATTTAACATTGCTGCCATAAATTCAGTTGGATAATATGCTTTTAAATATGCTGTTCTATATGCTACTACCGCATAACATGCAGCATGTGATTTATTGAATGCATATTTTGCAAATTCTGCCATTTCATCAAATATTTTATTTGCAGATTGCTCATCTATTCCATTTCTAACACATCCTGGAACTACAATATTTCCATTTTCATCAACTTGCCCATTAATAAAGATTTCTCTTTCTTTAGCCATTACATCTAGTTTCTTCTTACCCATCGCACGTCTTACCAGGTCAGCTCTTCCTAGTGAATATCCTGCTAAATCGCGAACTATTTGCATAACTTGTTCTTGATATACCATACAGCCATATGTTACATTTAATATTGGCTCTAGACTTGGATGAGTATATTCATTATGCCCAGGATTCATTTTTCCCTTTATATATCTTGGAATTTGGTCCATTGGCCCTGGCCTATATAAAGAAACTCCAGCTATTATATCTTCTAAACAATCTGGTTTTAATTCTTTCATAAAGTTTGTCATACCTTGAGATTCGAATTGGAATATTCCCATTGTTTTTCCTTCTTGCCACAATTTATATACTTTAGGGTCTGACATTTCTTTATCAAATTCTACATCTATTCCTCTATTTTCTTTTACCAAATTAATTGTATCTTGGATTACTGTTAATGTCCTTAACCCTAAAAAGTCCATTTTTAGTAATCCTAATTCTTCTAAAGTTGTCATTATATATTGAGTTGCTATTTGATCATCTCTAACATATAAAGGCACATATGTATCAACTGGATCTTTTGTTATTACTATACCACAAGCATGCGTTGACGCCTGTCTTGGCATACCTTCCAAATGCATAGCTATATCTAATAAATTTTTAGTATTTTCATCTGTTTCATATAATGTTTTCAATTCTTTATTTTGTTCAATTGCTTTTTTTATTGTTATATGTATCTCATTTGGTATCATTTTAGCTAAATTATCAGCTTCTGAATATGGTACATCTAATACTCTTGCAACATCACGGATAACCATTTTAGCAGCCATAGTGCCAAAAGTTATAATTTGCGATACATGGTCTTTTCCATATTTTCTTGAAACATAATCTATAACATCTTGTCTATGTTCATAACAAAAGTCAACGTCAAAATCGGGCATACTAATTCTTTCAGGATTTAAGAATCTTTCAAACATAAGTCCATATTTTATTGGATCAATATCTGTTATTTCTATTGCATAAGCAATTATTGAACCTGCACCACTACCACGTCCTGGTCCTACTGGTATCCCATTTTCTTTAGCAAAATGTATATAATCCCATACTATTAAGAAATAATCTACAAATCCCATTTTTGAAATTATTTCTAATTCATATTTAGCTCTATCTAATATTTCTTGTGATGGATTTTCTCCATATCTCTTTTTAATCCCATCATCACATAACTTTTTAAAATAATCATAATGTGTTTCAAATTCTTCAGGTACATCATAATTTGGAAGTATTGTATGTCCAAATTCAAATTCTACATTACATTTTTCAGCAATTTTTACAGTATTTTCTATTGCATCTGGGAAAGCACTAAAATACTCTATCATTTCTTCAGGAGATTTTATATATAATTCATCTGTTTCGAATCTCATTCTATCAGGATCACTCATTCGTTTTCCAGTTTGTATACAAAGTAAAATCTCATGAGTATATGCATCTTCTTTTTTCAAATAATGTGCATCATTTGTTGCAACTAATGGTATATCTAATTTTCTTGCTAATTTTACTAATTTTTGATTTGCTAAAACTTGTTCTTGTAATCCATTATTTTGTATTTCTATATAATAATCATCACCAAATACTCTTTTATGCCATAATGCAATTTCTTCAGCTTTTTCTTCATTACCATTTAATAATGCTTGATTTACACTTCCTGCTAAACAAGCACTTAAGCAGATTAAACCTTCACTATATTTTTCTAATATTTCTAAATCGATTCTTGGCTTATAATAATATCCTTCCACAAAACCCAAAGATACTAATTTGCTTAAATTTTTATATCCTTGATTATTTTTAGCAAGAAGTATTAAGTGGTTATATTTATTATCAATATTAGGTTCTTTATCAAATCTTGTACGAGGCGCCACATATACTTCACAACCAATAATTGGTTTTACACCTTCTGCCTTACACGCTTTATAAAAATCTATTGCACCATACATAACGCCATGATCAGTAAGAGCTATAGAATCCATTCCAAGCTCTTTTGCACGTTTAGGTATATCCTTTATTCTATTAGCACCATCTAACAAACTAAACTCACTATGTATGTGTAAGTGTACAAATTTTGACATCC
>CAMNMV010000063.1 GCA_946545015.1 uncultured Clostridium sp. | reverse complement strand
GTAATCCTCTTTGAACTAATTGATTTTTATAAATTACCATGTTATCTCTTAGGTAGTCGAATCCAAATTCGTTGTTTGTTCCATATGTTATATCAGCACTGTATGCTTTTTGTTTTTGATATGGTTCCATTCCAGCTATAACTAATCCTACAGAAAGTCCTAAGAATTTATATATTTTTCCCATCCATTCACTATCTCTCTTAGCTAGGTAGTCATTTACTGTTATAACATGTACACCTTTACCTTCTAGGGCATTTAAATATACTGGTAATGTAGCAACTAATGTTTTTCCTTCTCCAGTTTTCATTTCGGCAATTCTACCTTGATGTAATATAATTCCACCTATCAATTGTACATCAAAGTGTCTCATTCCTAAAGCTCTTTTTGATGCTTCTCTTACTACTGCAAATGCTTCTGGAAGTATATCATCTAATGTTTTTCCATCTGCTAATTGTTTTTTGAAATAATCTGTTTTTCCTCTTAATTCGTGATCTGATAATTTTGATATTTCTTCTTCTAAATCATTAATTTGATTTACTATCGGCATTACCCTTTTTACTTCTTTTTCACTATATGTTTTAAATAAACCCATTTTGTATTCTTTCCTCCTAAGTTATATTTTTATACTTTGTTACTATATCATTAAAAATTTTTTTTAGCAATAGTTTTAGCAAAATTCAATGTAATATTTTTATAACTTTTTGAATAAATTTAAATAAATTTATTTAATTACTAATTTGAAAAGAGGATATATATGTTTGTTTGTAATTTTAAAATCAATGGAAGTAAGCTATTCAAAGTCTTTTTTACATGTATAACTTTACTTCTAATATTTATTTTAGTCTTTGTAACTTATAAAATTTTTTATGGTGCAAATTCTGCCAATAGTTCGTGTATGCCTCAAGCTGACGTCTTTAAAATAAATTCCAAAAACTATGCTAATATATTAAAAGCAGTTCATAATGATATTGATACTTATGTTGGTAAAAAAATTAATTTTACTGGCTTTGTTTATAGAGTATTAGATTTAAAAGATAATCAATTTGTTTTAGCAAGAAATATGATTATATCTTCTGATTTTAATTCAGTTGTTGTTGGTTTTCTTTGTGAATATGATGATATTAAAAACATAGAAAATGGAACTTGGATTAATATCACCGGTGAAATAACGAAAGGTGATTATCATGGTAATATGCCTATCGTTAAAGTTTTAGAATTAAATATTTGTGATAGACCAAATGATGAATATGTTTATCCTCCTGATGAAAATTATGTACCAACAAGTAGTTGGCTATGAAAACGTATGAGTAAAAAAGAAATAGACTAGTTTATCTATCATTTATAATACATAAACTAGTCTATTTTTTCTATACTTCTAAATATCCCATTCCTTCAATTTCATCTTTTTCAATATCATTTCTTTTCACTGAAATTCTTGGTCCAGTATATTTATTATTAGGATCGTCAGCAGCAAAACCTAAAATTTGTAATTTTTTTCTATAACCACTTGATGATCTTGTACTCATATTTTTTAAATCTCTATTTGTATAAACAACATTTATATCTTCTATTCTTTTATAATCATCTCTTAAATCTGATCCTACAAACATTGCATCAGCTGGTTGCCCATATTTTGATTCAATCCAGGACATAGCTGTATGAGGATCTCTTGTATAAAATTGATATACATTATCCACAAATCTAAAATGTCTTAATATTTCAATTCTTTCAGATGCACTAATTGTCGGATTTATCTTTTTTTGTTCTTGAACTAAAGAATCTGATTTTACTCCAACTACTAGCTTTTCACAATTTGCAGAAGCTTCTAATAAGTTTTCTAAGTGTCCTGCATGAAATAAATCATAAGTACCTGGTACATAACCTATTTTATATTTTTTTGGTTTTTCTTGTTCTTCATTCATTTTCTCTTTGTTACCTAAAAATTTTTCATAAGCTTCTTTTGCTTTTGCTACAACAATTTTTGAATCTTTAGAAGGAATTGAAAATGCAAAATCCACTCCACTAAGTTCCTGTACTATTTTCAATCTATCTTCTATACTTTTTAATGGTGTACCTATATTTAGTGCTTCACATAATTGATCATCATATACTGCTAATGCAAAATGCTCATTTCCTTTTTCTTTATTTTTTTGAATTATTTCATCTAATTCTTGTAAATCTTTTCCTCTAAGTACATCAAATTTTCCAAAATAATAACCTAACATAATTGTTTATACCTCTCTATATTAAATTCTTGTATGTTTTCCATTTTTCCATACCATTTTTTACTTCTTCTGCTACTATATCCATATCTAAGCTTGAAACCTCATCTATTACTTTATAAACTAGCTCTAAATTAATTATTTTTGGGATTCCACTTTTACTAAACGCATATTGTTTAACTATATCTGGCAATTTCACATCATATTTCTTAATAATATCATCATTTAAAATATCATAATCATTATGCAATTCTTCTTTGTCTAAATAATCTAAATAGTGATTATAAAATAAATAATCAGCTATTAAGTGTAAAAATTTTCCTCTATCCAAACTATTATCAATTGTATTATTATTTAAAAAACCTTCTAAGCTTGTATATGCTGGAGATTTCCCATAATGTGATTGGCTTTTTGGTTTAATTAAATCTGGATAAATATTTCCCTCAATAAATTTTGTTTTATCTTCGTTTTTGCTATGTTTCTTTAAGTATTCCTGTGCTATTGCAACATGTATTACATATCCTGGCATATTATTTCTCCTTGTTTTAATCTACTAATTCTGAATCTTGATATACAATAATTCCTTTGACATTGTTCATTACATCTTTTAATACTTGATTATCATCATCGACTAAAACTACTTGTTTGTCTGTTTTTACAGAATTCAAATAATTTGTTTTAATTTCAGGTGATGTTGTATTTGTAACAGTTTCTTTTGAAATTATCACTCTATTTTCTTTTTTGAAATAAGGAGCATATTTATCAAGCCATATGTTTTTTTCTTCTATTTGATAATCTTTTTTACATATTGATAAAATTCTAATATCAACATTTAGAAGTTTACTTACTTCTTCTAATTCCTTTATTCTTGTCATTAATGGTCTTTTATGTAGAAAATCTAATGGTTTACCAACATCATATGATGCTATAACACCATCCATATCTACGAATAAGATTATTTCTTTATCACTTGATAATTCTTTTATTAAATTATAAAAATGCATATTATCTCCTTACTTTTAGTAATTATTATACTTTTATGTTTTATACTTTTTCGTATAAATTATAATTGTGTATCAATATCTTTTAAAACGACATCATGTGCTTTTCCTTCTGAAATACTTACATCTGATACTAATGTAAGTCTTGCTTTTTCATGAAGTTCTTTAATTGTAATACTTCCACAATTGCACATTGTTGATTTTATTTTAGCACATGTTATTGCTAAATTATCTTTTAATCTTCCTGCATATGGAATATAAGAATCTACACCTTCTTCAAAAGAAAGTTTTTTATCTCCTCCCATATCATATCTTTGCCAGTTTCTTGCTCTGTTTGATCCTTCTCCCCAATATTCTTTCATGTAGCTATTTCCTCTTTTAACAACTCTTGTTGGGCTTTCATCAAATCTTGCAAAATATCTTCCCATCATAACAAAGTCTGCCCCTAAAGCTAAAGCAATTGTTATATGATGATCATGAACAATTCCACCATCAGAACATACTGGAATATAAATTCCTGTTTCTTCAAAGTATTCATCACGAGCTGCAACAACGTCTAATAATGCAGATGCTTGTCCTCTACCTATTCCTTTTGTTTCACGTGTTATACAGATAGAACCTCCACCTACACCAACTTTTATGAAGTCTGCTCCAGCTTCAGCTAAATATCTAAATCCTTCTTTATCTACTACGTTTCCGGCCCCTATTTTAACTGTATCTCCATATTTTTCACGAACATAATCTATTGTACGTTTTTGCCATACTGAATAACCATCAGATGAATCCATACATATTAAATCTACTCCAGCTTCAACTAATGCTGGTATTCTTTCTTCATAATCTCTTGTATTTATTCCAGCACCAACTATATATCTTTTATTTTCATCTAATAATGATTCTGGATTATTTTTTCTATCTTCATAATCTTTTCTAAATACTAAATATTTTAATTTTTCTTCTTCATCTAAAATTGGAAGACAAGCAATTTTGTTTTCCCAAATCACATCATTAGCACTTTCTAAGCTAATTCCTTCTTTGCTCCAAACAACTTCAGCTTTTGGTTTCATAAATTTATCAATTGGTTCTTCGAAATCTGCTCTACTTATTCTATAATCTTTGTCTGTTACTAATCCTAAAAATTTTCCATGAGCTGTTCCATCATCTGTTATCATAACTGTTGAGTGTCCTGTTTGTTCTACTAATGCTATTACTTCTTTTAAAGGTGTTCCTGATTTTACATTTGAATCACTTACAACAAAACCAGCTTTGTGTTTTTTTACATGTCTTACCATTCTAGCTTGTGATTCTATTGATTGTGCACCATAAATGAATGCAACTCCACCTTCTCTTGCAAGTGCAATTCCCATTTCTTCTCCTGATACTG
>CAMNMV010000062.1 GCA_946545015.1 uncultured Clostridium sp. | reverse complement strand
TTCAAATATGCATCAAGAAAAACAAGAATCACAAGATGGTAGAATTTTGCTATATGATGATTACAACATCCGTGTATCTTCACAACCAAATGTATATGGAGAAAAATTTGTTTTAAGATTATTAAAGAAAAATGCAGATATAAAGCAAATATTTGATTTAGGTTTCCCAGGAGATGAAAAAAGCTTAAATAAAAGTATAAATAAGAGAAATAGTATTACAATAATTGCAGCTCCTACAGGAGAAGGTAAAACAACAACTTTATATAGTATAATAGATTTCTTAAATAGACCAGAAATAAACATAACAACAATTGAAGATCCAGTTGAAATAAGAATTGCTGGATTAAACCAAATTGAAATAGATAAAAAATCAACATTTTCAGGAGCATTAAGAACAGTTTTAAGACAAGACCCTGATGTAATATTAGTTGGAGAAATAAGAGATTTAGAAACAGCAGAAATAGCAATTCAAGCGGGACAAACAGGACATTATGTTTTATCAACAATACATACAATAGATAGTATAGAAGTTATAAATAGATTAAGAAAACTTGGAGTATCTGATTATGATATAGCAAGTACACTTGCAACATCGATTTCTCAAAGATTGGTTAGAAGATTATGTCCAGAATGCAAAAAGGAAAGACCTTTTAACGAAGAAGAAAGAGAAATAATAACATCTTTAGCAAGAAAATATAATATGAATGTTGAACTAGATAATGTAAAGACATATGATGCTGTCGGATGTAAACATTGTAATAATACAGGATATTATGACAGAATAGGGGTTTTTGAAGTTTTAGATTTAACTGATGAAATAAAAGAATTAATTGTAAAAGGTGCATCAGCTATAGAAATTAGAAATAAAGCTTTAGAACAAAATTATAGACCATTAGCTGTAGATGGAATAAGAAAAGTATTGAAAGGTATAACGACCTTAAAAGAACTTAATGATAAATTATTAATGTTCTAAACTTATAGGAGGAATTAACTATGGATATGAATAAAGTATTAGATGCTGCAATAGAACAAGACGCGTCTGACATACATATGATTTGTGGTAATAAACCATATTTAAGGATAATAAGAAATTTAGTGCCTATAGAAGAAATGGATGTATTGACACCAGATGATATGAATGAAATATATGATTATTTAGTAAGAGGAAATTTAGATAAAGATGAAGTATTTAGAACAACAAGAAAACTTGATACATCTTATGAGTATAAAGGAATTAGGCTAAGGGTAAATATATCACTTTCAGATGATATACCATTATGTACATTAAGACTTATAAAAAATGAATTACCTACTTATGAGGAATTAGGGGTTCCTGATATAGTTAGAAGAATGACATATCAACCACAAGGATTAATATTAGTAACAGGAAAAACAAACTCTGGTAAAACGACAACATTAAATGCATTAATTAATGATATAAATGAAAATCAAAATAGAAAAATACTAACACTTGAAAATCCCGTAGAATATAAACATAGTTCTAAAAAATCTTTAATAGTACAAAAAGAAGTGGGGAAAGGAAGAGATTCTCTTACATTCAGCGCAGGTGTAAAAAATTCATTAAGAGAAGACTGTGATATATTAGTAATAGGAGAAATAAGAGATAGAGAAACTATGGAAGCTGCAATTGAAATGGCAGAATCAGGACACTTAGTAATAGGAACTCTACATACAAAATCATGTGCTGAAACAATTGATAGAATGATTAACTTCTATGAAGTAAGGGATCAAGCACAAGTAAAATATTTATTATCTGCATTATTAAAATTAGTTGTATCACAAAGACTATTACCAGGAACTGATGGAAAATTAGTTTTAGTACCAGAAGTAATGGTAGTTGATAATATTGTAGCTGGTGTAATTAGAAAAGAAAAATTTAGTGTATCTGAAATAGAAGATGCAATACAAAGTAATTTAGAAAAAGGAAGCATAGGATTAACAAATGCTATTGCAAAACTATTTGTAGAGGATAAAATAACATTAGAACAGGCTAAATCACAAGTTGAAGAAAAAAATATTGAAATATTAAATAGAACAATTATGCAATTAAAAATAAAGAGAGCAAACCAATAGAAAAAGGAGGTAAAAAATGCCTACATATACATATAAAGCTATAACAAAACAAGGATTAATTGTAAAGAATAAAGTTGAAATTCAAAGTCGCCAAACATTAGTTAGAGCTTTAAAGGACAACAATTTGATTCCAATTGATATTGAACAAGTTTCTTATAGGTCAAATGTGAGGAAAAAACAAAAGAAAAATGTTACTAACATGCAAGAGATAATGAAAAATGTTAATACTACTCAAATTGGAAAAAATGCCCAAAAGACAATGACTACAAAAGAAAAAATTAATACATATTTAGCACAAACTCAAAAAATAACATCAAGGGATTTGGTTGTATTTACACAAAACTTTTACTTGCTTAAAAAAGCTGATTTCAACAATGTGCATGCGTTAAAGACTCTAATAGAAGGAACTGAAAATGTGTCATTAAGAGGAATAATAGAAGATATTTTAGCAGGTGTTGAATCTGGTGAAAATATGTATACAACAATGGAATATTATTCAGATGTTTTCCCATACATATATGTTAATATGATAAAAGTTGGAGAACTTTCAGGTTCACTTACAAACTCTTTACAACAAGCAGTAGAATATTTAGATGATACTGAAAAATTAAAGAAAAAAATAAAAGGAATATTAATACCTAATATTGTACAATTCGTATTATTGTTAGGATTACTGATAGTAGGATCTTTAATTGCAATACCAACAATTCAAGATATATTTGATGAATTAGGAACACAAGAGACATTGCCAGAAATAACGGTTTGGTTTTCTAACTTTATTCGAGGAAGTATGGAAATGTGGTATATTCCACTTATGATAATAGCAGGAATTGTTGGAGCTATTGTAGCATATGTACATACACCTAAAGGAAAATATAATTTTCATTATTTTAAATATAAAATGCCGATATTTGGGAAATTAATATTTTCATTAGATTTTTCGAGATTGATGAAAGCGATGCTTCTTAATTTAAAAAATGGAATGAGAATTCAAGAAGCATTGGAAGTTAGTAAAAATGTTGTAAACAATTATGTTATGCTTTCAATTATTGAAACATCAATAAATAATATATTAGTTGGTTCATCATGGATTGAACCATTTGAAAAATCAGGATTATGCTCATATATGACTTTAGAAATGCTTAAAGTCGGAATGCAGACTAATTTAGCTGAAATGATGGAAAAATTAGTTGAATATATGCAAATAGATATTGACAATTTATTAGCTAAGATAACAAAGGCATTGCCACAAGTTATGTATGTAATTGTTGGTGCAGTATTGATTTTCGTGGTTTTAGTTGTACTTGTACCTTGTATTCAAGTTTATATGGGAAATTTCTTATTCTCAGCTTATGGAGTATAGAATGGAGAAAATATATGAAGATTGGAATTGATTTAGGCGGAAGTCATATCGCAATAGGTGTTGTTGATAATGATGGTAGAATACTAGAGAAAAAAGAAAGAAGAATACTAAAAGAAGAAAAAAAAGCTATCACAGAATTTATAGAAGATTATATTTTTGAAAATATAAAAAATCTTTCAAATATATACCAAATAACTTCAATAGGTATTGCAATACCTGGAACATTAAACAAAAATTCAATAGTAAGATCTGTTAATTTAGGGATTGAAAATTATAATATAGTAGAAAGATTAAAAGAAAGAATAGATTTGCCAATAAAAATAAAAAATGATGCTAAATGTGCAGCACTTGCTGAAAATTCTTATGGAAGTCTGAAAAATTATTCAAGATCAATATTTCTTACATTAGGAACAGGGATAGGTGGAGCGGCTATAATAGACAATGAATTATTAAATACAGGAGAATTACCAGGAATGGAAGTTGGACACATGGTAATACAAAAAAACGGGATTCCTTGTAATTGTGGAAATAAAGGTTGCTTCGAAAGATATGCTTCAATGAAAGTATTAAAAAATAATTTAAGAAATGCTTTAGGATTAGATGAGACAACAAGAGGAGAACAACTTTTAGATATGATACGAAATAATTCTATTGTAAATAAAGATTATGAAAAAATTGAAAATGTAGTTAATGAATTTATAGAAAATTTAAGTATAGGAATATCAAATTTAGTCAATCTTTTTGAACCTGAAGCAGTTGTAATAGGTGGTAGTTTTGTGTTCTTTGAAGATGTTTTATTGGAACGATTAAAAAAATCTCTAAAAAATGGAAAATATCTATTTAATAAAAGAGAAGAGATTGTACTTAAACCAGCAGTATTAGGAAATGATGCAGGAATAATAGGGGCAAGTTTAATCTGATTGATTAAAATACAATAAAAATTAAGAAAATATTAAAAAAGTACTTGATTTTAAGTACTTTTTTTGTTATAATTATGTGCGTATTAATCACACAGACTGAGTTTGTAGGGAAGTGCCTAAAAGTTTTAGGTCCTAAAAAATGATGAAGTTTGTGGAAGAAAATAACAAAAAAAGGGAGGAATTTAAAATGGCAGTAGTTGCAATGAAACAATTACTAGAAGCTGGTGTTCA
>CAMNMV010000061.1 GCA_946545015.1 uncultured Clostridium sp. | reverse complement strand
GGTTCTATTGTATTTTTACATCTTTCACATTTTGCAACATTATGTGTATATTCTTCTTCTTTTACTAATGCCCCAATTTCTTTTAATTTTTCCACAATTAACTTGCGTGCTTCTAGTAAGTCCATTCCTTTATATTCTGGAACTAAATTTCCCATTTTGAAGTTTTCATCAAATACTTCAATTATGTCTAAATTATGTCTTAATCCTGCTTGATAGTCATTCATATCATGTGCAGGTGTAATTTTAACACAACCTGTTCCAAATTCTTTTTCAACAAATTCATCTGCAATAATTGGAATTTCTTTATTCATTATTGGTAATATACAAGTTTTTCCAACTAAATCTTTATATCTTTCATCATCTGGATGTACAGCAACAGCAGTATCTCCTAACATTGTTTCTGGTCTTGTTGTAGCAACTATAATATATTCATCATCAGTTCCTGTAATTTTATATCTTATATGCCATAAATGAGATGGTTCTTCTTTATATTCAACTTCGGCATCTGATATTGAAGTATTACAACTTGTACACCAGTTAACCATTCTTTTACCTTTATAGATTAATCCTTTTTCATATAGTTTTACAAATTGTTCTAAAACCGCATCACTCATTCCTTCATCTAATGTAAATCTATTTCTATCCCAATCACAAGAGCATCCTAATTTTCTTTGTTGTTTTTGAATTATTCCACCATATTTATGTGTCCAATCCCAAGTTTCTTCTAAGAATTTTTCTCTTCCTAAATCTTGTTTTGTTTTTCCTTCATCTCTTAATTTTTGAACAACTTTCATTTCTGTTGAAATAGCTGCATGGTCTGATCCTGGAAGCCACAATGCATTATATCCTTGCATTCTCTTAAATCTTATTAAAATATCTTGAATTGTATCATCTAAAGCATGCCCCATATGTAATTTTCCAGTTACATTTGGTGGTGGCATCATTATACAATATGGTTTAGCATCTTCATCCATACTTGGTTTAAAATAACCTTTTTTCTCCCAATCATTATATAATTCTTCTTCAAATTCTTGTGGATTATATTTTCCATCTAATTGTTTTTGACTCATTTTTATTCCTCCTAATTTTATTTTTACTTTTATTATTTTTCAAACTTAACTATATAGCTACATTCAAATTTTTGATTTGATTTTAATTTTATTATATCTTCTTTTTTATCAAAGTTTCCATCTGAATTAACGCTATCTGTATGATTTTGCCAAGGCTCTATACAGACAAATGGTGCTCCTTTTTTTGACCATATCGCTAAATATGGAAATCCTTTAAAATCAAATTCTAATATTTTTTTATTGTTTGCTATATTTTTTAATATGACTTTATTTGAATTTATATGTTTCATTATTATAGCATCTTCATCAAATATATCTTTTGTTAATTTAATTTTGTTATCATTTAAAATAGATTTTATTGGATTGATTTTTATTAATCCGTTTTCTAATTTATAAAATTCAATTCTATCTTCTTTATTTTCAAATTCTAATTCATAATTTTCATTACTGTAATCACAAATAAACGCAGGATGTCCACCAAGTCCAAATAACATATCTTTTTCATCTTTATTTACTACTACATATTTTGTTATAAGTTCATTTGCATCATCTTTATTATTTATTTCGTACTCAACATATAATTCAAATTTGAATGGGAATTTTTTTAAAGTTTCTTCATTACTCTTTACGACATATTTAATATTATTCTCATCTTTAAATATTTCTTCAAATTCCATATCTCTTGCAAAACCATGTTGCGTCATTTCATATTGATTACCATTTATAATAGTTTTATTATCTTTTAATTTTCCGACAATTGGAAACAAAATTGGCGCATGTCTTCCCCAATATGTTTTACCATTTTCATCGACGACAGAATTTCCTTGATGTAATTTTTCAATTCCATCTAACTTTATACTAGTAAGTTCTGCTCCATGACTTGATGTTTCAATCTTTAACATATTAAAACCTCCTAAAATCAAAATAACCTCACCCAAATAATAAGGGCGAGGCTTTAATAATCTCACGGTACCACCTTAATTATAAATTATATTATTATAAAATTTTATATATATTTTAAATTTTAAAAAATATTTTATAAACTCCTATATTATATAATCTACATCTCAATTAGCTTTTAACGTTGCTTAAACGAATATACTTAAATTAGATTTCTCAGTATATCAACTCCAAAGCTACCTTCAGTTTACCTTTATTTAAGAAGCTTACAGCCTATGGCTCCTTTTCTCTACTAAATAGTATAAACTTACTCCTCTTTATCATCGTTTTTAATTATTTTATATATTATTACATATTTTCAGTTAAAAATCAATACATTTATTAAATTTTACCATTCAATTTTACTTATGGCTAAGTCCAGGTTTTACGAGTATTTTTCTTTCAACCATTAATAAATTTCATATATAATTTGTCATTTGAGTTAATTTGTGTTATAATATAAATTAATCACAAGCCAAACAACCCTATAACAATTTTTGAGAAGGAGTGATTTTTTTATGGCAAAAATGAACAAAGTGGCAGATACTCTTGAATACACGTTTGAGAGTAGAAAAAATGTCCAATTCCTGCTTCGGTGGGATGAAAAGCATTCATCATCTATAACAGTGGAATTCCAGGGAAATTCTTCTTATTGCTTCTTAGAAGATGACGAGAGAGATCCTGTAATTACTGAGATTGCTAAAGTTCTTGAGAAAAACGGCTTTCATCTGGTGATGGATCACACCATAAAAGCTCCTCACAAGCCAGTTATGTACAGTCTGAGATTCAAAAAAATTTCAGAAACTGATGTAACGATGCGTGATTTTCTCACAGCAGTGAGCAGACTCTACACTAGTTCATAAGCCAAACTGTTCCCTAGGTACTAACTAACCTAGGGAACTTTTTTATTGTTTATTTTAATATTTTTATACTTTAGACTATTTATTAAAAATATAAATTAAATTCTACTTCCCATCAAATTAGATGATGAATATCTTTTTAGCCCTCTATAAAATACTATAAAAGCTAAAATTGTTATTCCAATTGTAAATAGAATTACATATAAGAAATTCCATATATTAAAATTTACAATTACATCTAATGGTACATAATTTGCAATTCCTACTGGGATAATCGTATATAAAATCAATCTTATTGTTCCTTTAAATATAGATCCTGGATATGTAGCAAAATTAACCATTACATTAAATAAAGAATTTGCTAATAATTCACTTTTTGTAATCCAAAATGAAGTTGATCCTACAATACTTGAAAACGCTGCAAGTATTATCGCACTTGTAATAGAAAATATTGTAAATAATACAAAAATCTTTAGTGTAATGCCATAAAGTGCTAAACATATATATCCATATATTAAATCACCAATTGCTGAAATACTAGTTTCTGATGTGATTACACTTAAAAATACATTTTTTGGTTGTACCAAGAAAGTATCTAATTTTCCATTTATAATTAATTCTGAAATTGTGAATGCTCTTCTAAATACAATATTTGCAATTCCAAATCCACTTGCCGCTAATCCCCATAACAAATATATCTCTCTTAATCCATATCCTCCAATTTCATCTTTTATATTAAATAATATTATCCATTGAATAATAAATGTAGCATTATTAAGTATCATAAATAATATGTTAGTTATAAATGTTACTTTATTTACCATTTGTCGCATTATATTATATTTTATTGATAAAAATATTACTTTTATTTGATTTTTAGCCCCCGTTAACATTTAATTTCTTAACCCCCTTCCTATATAACAAAAGAGTTATTGTTATTGCAATTGCTAGATAAATTAATTGTGCAATTAATATCTCAATAAAACTATCAAATGTGAAATGTATTAACAATTTTGCAGGACCATATGTTACTACAAAAATTGGTGTGAATTTAATTATTGGTTGTAAAAATTTTGGAAACATTTCTACTGGAAATAATGTTCCTATTACTAATATTAATTTATCATATACCCAGTGAAATGGAGTTGAATCCTCTATCCAAAATGATATTAAACTTATCGCAATTCTTAATATTGAATTTATTAATGTTCCAAGTATAACTGTTATTAATATATATGGAATATTGGTAAATTCAAAACCTTGAATTGGTCCTATAAAACTAATTCCTATAACTGCTCCGACAATTGTAAACAATATATACTTTATAGTAATGTCTCCTAAATGCTTAGCAATTATATAATATATGTAATTATATGGTTTATTTATGTTATAAGCTATATTACCTGTTTTTATATCTTCACTTATTTGATTGGTCAAAATTTTATTTCTAGTTCCAAACCATATACATTCTGTTATTAATACATACCATATCATTTGTTGCATACTATAACCATTTATTATTTGACTTGGATCTTGATATATATATTGCCATAAATTTAAAAATATAAACATCATAACAAAATAATTGAAAAATCCAAAAATTAAATCAAATACATAGCTTAAGTTCTCAATTATAGTCGCTTTATATATATATAAATATTTTTTCATTTTTTCATCCCCTTACATTTCAAGTTTTAAACTTTTAGCTTTAAATTATCAGTTTTTACTAAAAACTTCTTCTCCTCTATAAATTTGAGTAATTATTGTTTCCAATGGAATACTTGAAATAGTTATATCTAAAACATTTTCAGAATCTATCATTTTCAAAATATCATTTACTTTTGTTTTATCATTATCTATTTCAATTTTTATATTCCCATTTTTGTTTTTTAATACTTTTATTCCTTCTGTTTCTTCGATTTTAACATTTTCCTTCATTTTTACTTCTACAATTTTTTTATTCATATAGTGATATTTTAGATTTGTCATAGTGTCATCAAGAATAATTTTTCCATTATTAATAATTACTACTCTTTTGCAAAGTTTTTCTATATCGCCAATATCATGGCTTGTAAGAAAAATCGTCGTATTAAACTCTTTATTCATCTTTTTGATTAGCTTTCTTATATTTTCTTTTACGACTGGATCTAATCCTATTGTTGGCTCATCTAAAAATAGAATCTCTGGTTTATGTATTAAAGCAGCAACAATTTCGCATCTAATTCTTTGGCCTAAAGAAAGATTTCTAATTGGAGTATTTATAATTTTTTCTAATTCAAATGTTTTAACTAATTCATCTATTCTTTCTTCAATTTCTTTTTTAGGTATATCATATATTGCTCCAAAAAACTTAAAATTATCATATGGTGTTAGATGTGTCCATAATTGTTCCTTTTG
>CAMNMV010000060.1 GCA_946545015.1 uncultured Clostridium sp. | reverse complement strand
AAATATTATTACTAGTTGCTACAGCAGTGATTACAGTTTTAGGATTAGCAGTATACATTTCAATTTCTAAGAAAAATTAATATAAAATTATTATAATAGAATGATTTAATGCCTTATTTTCCTAAGAAGAATATCAACTTTTCTTAGGGAAATAAGGCAAATTCAATTTAAGATAAAATTTTATAATGTTAGTAACAAAAATTAAAAGAAAATGATAAATAAAAGTAAAAAAACCAAGAAAAAGACCTTCCGTAATGAGGTCTTTTGGTTTTACAAAAAATGACTAATGGCATATATTTACATTTTTAAAAATAATATATATAGTTTAATGTGGAAAATTATTGACCAAAAGGTGACAATAAAATACTTGAAGTTTTGGAGGAAAAAATGAAAAACAAAATATTAATAGGCATCTTCGTATTAGGAGTATTATCTATAACAATTTTCTTAAATCAAGAATTTGTTAAAACAGGCTCAATTACTACTTCTAATCTAAAAAATGCTAATGAAGAGGAAATTCAAAGAATAGGACAAGAAACCAAAGTATCTGCATTATCAATAACTGAAAGAAAAACAGGAACAGGGCCTTTTGATGAAAATGATGAAGCAGGAAATGACTCATCTGAAAATAACGAAATAGTACGTTCATTTGATAGAGTTACTTGGGGATTAGAAGCTACAATGACATTAAAGGAGAATAGCAGCGAAAGTAATTATAAAGGTGGAGTGCTAAATGTTGAAGCTACACTTCCAGAAGAATGTAAAGATGCTGTTAAATGGAATTTAGATTCAATGAAATGGGCTGAAAATGGCGAAGTAACAGAAAATGGTATAAAGTTTACAGCTAGTTATTCTATGAGTGATGAAAAGATAACAATTCCAGGAAAACAAGAAATTGTTCTTACGTTAGATATATTGGGAGCTCAAAATGGAATGACAATTGAACCTACTTTTAAAGTTTGGCTTTCTGGAAATACTGAAGAAGTAAAAGTTACATTAAAAGATAATTATGATAATAAAAAAGTTAAAGTTAGTGCAAAACCAAGCTATAACATTAAATTAGTTAGAAATACAAAAGCTATGAAGAGAACGACAGTTGATTATGGACAAGGAAATGTTAGTGGAAGAATTTATGGATATTCTATTTTGGCACAATTGTATAATCCAGATGTAGCTAAAGGTGTAAAAGGTATAGAATTTCCGCAAGGAAATATAAAATTTGATGTAGATTTGAACTTAACAAGAACTTTAGTCAATAGCACTGAGCAGGAAGACATCACAGATGAATGTACTCCAATCCTTTGGAATTACAAGATTAATCAAGCTTCAACAATGGGAAATATCGAAGGTAGAAGTATGGAGTTTGAAACAAATTTTGCAAAATATGATCAAGATGTTCCTTGCGGGGGAATATTAGAGGATAGAACAAAAAGTACATATCAATCTGGAGATATTAACATAGTTCAAGATGGAAGAAAATTAAACGTTACAATGTCAAATTACAAGACTGATGGAATTTTTCCAACATATGCATATTCTAAAACAGATAGTTCTGCACCAATGTTTGAAAGTAATGTTGGATGCTTGAATGTTAGTTATTTTCAAGTATTTGTACCTGATAATGAAGCAAGTACAATGACTGATCGAGAATATTATTTAACAGCTACAGATAGTAATTTCGAAGCGACTTCTTTATCAGGAACAATTTTAACAGAACAACAAATTATTACAGATGATACTGATACTGTGCAACATTACTCATATATTCCTGCTAATTTTTCTCAAACAATGTATTTTTCAAAGGATGGTGCTACTGGAAGCTTAGGAACAAGTGCTGAAACAGGAGATTCAAAAGCAACATTGGGACAATATATTGAATTTTGGAATAAATTTGGTATGAAGATAACATCAGATGATATTGCTAATTCAGCTACTAAATTTATTAAATTTGATGGAGATTGTGTTGAACCTGTATTATTTACTAATGGTGAGAGATATTTAAAAAGATCATTTGATGGAGATATGACATTTAATGTTTGGTATATAACTAAGAAAGATGGTACGAATTGGACTAGTCCAAGTGAAATGAATGAAGCTAAAATTGAAGATATGCTTTATTTTTCAGAAATAGAAGATATACCTAAAGGGTATATATGTGTAGGAGAATATTTAGAGTCTATAACAGGTAATATCACACCTTCTAGCGGAAGTAATAATGTCATTAGATTGCGTTTAAAAGTTAAAGATGATGCAAAAGTTGGAGAAACATATGGATTTGCCTCAAGAACAACTACATGGCTTGAATATGTTGATAGAAATCAATATTCAATAACAAAAGAAAATTTTGACGAATGGCCTACACCTACATGGTCTAGTGGAGATAAAAATTATGTAAAAACAGAATATGATTTAGAAGGAAATATGCTTGATGGAACTCATTATGCAGGATCTAAAGAAGGACAAAGTTTATTAATATTAGGATCAGATTTATCAGTATCAAAAACATCACTTAATAAAGAGAAAACTGCAATAAAAGAAAATTTTGATATTGGAAAAAATGAATTTGATGTTACATATAAGTTACAAGCAAATCTTCCTGCAAATCCAGCAAATGTAGAAATAAAAAATGTAGATTTGAAAATTGTTGACGTTTTACCAAAGGGAATAAAATATGTGCCAGGAAGTGCAAATTGTGAAGAACCAGAAATTATAAATAAAGCAGATGGAACTGCTCAATTAGTATGGTATTTATATGGTAAAAATGTAGGAGAAGATCTAGATCCTATTATTTATAAAGCACGTATAGATGAAGAAACTTTAAATGGTACACAATATGAGAGTGAAGCTGTTATTTTAGAAATGATAGGAGAAGGAGAAGATGCAAAAGTAGGTAATGCCGTAAAGAAATTCAGAACAACAACAAATAAAATTAATGTCATAAATTTAGCAAGTTATGCATCATATGAAACAACTACAACACCAATTATAGAAGCAAATGGAAATATTCATTTTAAGATAACTGTAATGAATAAAACTGATAGGGATGCAAATGAATTTAGATTATTAGATATCTTACCATATAATGGAGACGATTTGGGTTCAAAATTTGCAGGAAATTATATATTAAATAAAATTGAATTAAGTGAAAAAAGTATAAATACATCAGAACCAAGAGATATTAGTGATTTTAAATTATATATAACCAATGATGAAAGTGTAAGAATAGATGTTACAGCAAAAGATAATGACTTAGGAGGTACATCAATATGGGAAGAAACATCATCAGGAGCAGATATATCAAAAGAAACAACAGGATTAGCATTAATTGGTAAATTAAAATCACAAGAAAGATTAGAAATAGATTTGTATTTAGAAACAAGTGGAAATAAGCCAAATGACATATATGTTAATAAAGCAAGAGAACAAATAAATACGCAAACAGAAGAAATGCAAACATCTATTGCAGAAGTTAAAGTTATAAAAAGAGAAATAAAAGGAAAAGTGTGGTTCGATAGTAACAAAAATGGAATTATAGATGATGAAGAAAGTTACATAGAGGGAGCAAAATTAACATTATTAAATGAAGATGGTAGTGCAGCCAAAGATATTGAAGGAAATGTTATTGAGCCAGTAATAACAGATGAAAGTGGATCATATTATTTTGAAAATATGATAAGAGGAAATTATAAAGTACAAATAGAACAAACAGATGACAAAAAAGAAATTACTTTAAAAAATGTCGGAACAAACTTAGAAACAAATAATAAATTTAACAGTAATTTAATTACAGATGCATATACAACTTTAAATAGTATAGAAAGTCCTATTTTATCTATAAATAATGTTAATGCAGGAATAACATGTAAAGATGCAATAGTCACAGTACATTATTATTTAGAAGGAACAACAATTAAAGTAGGTGAAGACAAAACAAAAGAAGGACTAGTTGACGATACATATGAAACAGAATCAGGAGAGAATATACCAGAAAAATATGAATTGATTACAGTACCAGTAAATTATATGGGAACAATGTCTGTAGAGCCAATAACTGTAATATATTATTATAGATTAAAAGATGCAAGTGTAATAGTTCATCATTATTTAGAAGGTACTACAACACAAGTTCCTTCAAATATCGATGGAATAAAAGTAGCAGATGAAACAAAAACAGGAAAAGTAGATGATGCATATACTACAAGTGCAGCAAGTAATATATCTGATAAATATAAATTAGTAGAAATGCCAAGTAATGCAACTGGAATTATGACAGTTGATCCAATTAATGTAACATATTACTATGAATTGAAAGATGCTAAAGTAAAAGTAAAATACTTAGAAAAAGGAACAAACGAAGTATTAGCTACAGAAGAAACAATAGAAGGAAAAGTAGATGATGAATATAGAACTGTTAAAAAAACAATAGAAAACTATACATATGTAGAAGACACAGAAAATATTGCAGGGGTAATGACTGTAGAACCAACAGAAGTAATTTATTATTACTTACAAAATACTAGTGCTAAAGTTGAATATATAGATAAAACAACAGGAAGAATATTGAATCAAAGAACTGAAAATGGATTAGTAGGAGATATATTTGAAACATCAGCTTTAGATTTTGATAATTATATATTAGTAGAAGAACCAGAAGAGAAAAATGTACCAATGCAGAAACAAGAAGTAGTTTTAAGATATTATTATGTTCATGTATCAGGTGGGGTTATAGAGAAACATATTGATGTTGTTACAGGGGATACATTAGCAAATGAGGTTCATGAAGGAAATGAAGGAGAAGAATATAGTATTCCAGCAAGAGAATTTGAAGGATATGACTTAGTGGAAGAACGTCGCCCAAGTAATGCAACAGGAACAATGACAGTAGCACCACAAGAAGTAAAATATTATTATATAAGAAAAGCCAAAGTAATAGTGAAATATATTGATAAAATAACTGGAGAAGAATTAAAAAATGAAGTTATAAAAAATGGACATCAAAATGATTCTTATACAACTGAAAATGAAACATTTGATGGGTATGATTTAGTTGAAATACCACAAAATGCAGAAGGAAGAATGGAAGTAACTGCAGTAGAAGAAAATGGAGTAGTAACAATAAATAATACAACAGAAGTAATATATTATTATATCCATAAATCTGCAGGGGTTACTGAAAGACATTATGATGTAATAACAAACGAGTTATTGCAAGAAGAAATAAAGCATCCAGGACATGAAGGTGATGAATATTCTATTTCAGAAAAAGAATTTGAAGGGT
>CAMNMV010000059.1 GCA_946545015.1 uncultured Clostridium sp. | reverse complement strand
ATTTTTTATTAATTTTTTATAAATGTAATAATATTCTTTGTATAATTCTATAGATTTATTCTATAATAATTAAAAGAGATATAATATTTATTTTTATTTAAGGAGTATTTTTATGCTTGTATTTGTAAATTTAAATAGTAATAAGACTGGTGAAATTGATAAATTCTTAAGTAAATTTTATAATACCAAATTAGATATTAAAGAAAACTATTGGAAAAAAACATTTAAAAACCCAGTTGAGATTGCCGAATTAATTGGCACATATATTGATAATAAAGATATGTTTGATTTGAATTTGTGGATTAGTTTTGATCCTGGTATATTAATTAAGATTGATGATTCTAATGCTAATGACATTATCAAATATTTATATGAAAGATTTCCATATTAAAAGACTTTATATCTTAATTTTTGATATAAAGTCTTTTAAATGATTAATCTTCTGTTTTCTTTGCTCTATTCATTAATGATGATACTGCTTGTTTTGCATCTAATCCTTCATAGATTACTTTGTATACAGTTTCAACAATAGGCATATCTACATTATATATTTTGCTAAGTTCATAAGCGACATCTATATTATCAATACTTTCTATAACCATTCCTACTTCTTTTTTTGTTTCTTCTAAAGATTTTCCTTGGCCGATTAATATTCCCGCTTTTCTATTTCTACTATGTTCACTTGAACAAGTAACTATCAAATCTCCTAGGCCACTTAAACCATAAAATGTTTCTTTTTTTGCGCCTAATTCAACGCCTAGACGAGCTATTTCGCTTAATCCTCTTGTTAATAATGCAGCAAATGCATTATCTCCAAGTCCAAGGCTTGTAGCAGCTCCTGCACAAAATGCTATAATATTTTTTAATGCCCCACCTATTTCAACACCTTTTACATCATTAGATGTATATACTCTCATTATTTCACACATAAAAGTATCTTGTATCATCTTTAATAATCTAGGATGTTCTGATGCACAAACAAGTAAAGTATGTTGTCCTGTGCTTACTTCTTCAGCATGACTTGGCCCTGATAAAACAGCTATTTTAGCATCTGGAATTTCTTCTAAAATGACTTCATCTAAAGTTTTTAGTGATTCATTTTCCATACCTTTAGAACATATAACTATTGGTTTATCTTCGACATATTTTTTATATTCTTTAACCATATTTCTTGTAAATTTTGAAGGAGTTACATGTAATATAAAATCAGCTCCTTCTATAACTTCTTTATAATCTGTAGAACAGCAAATTCCATCAGGTAATGTTACATTAGGTAAAAATTTACATTTTTTTTCATTATTTATAATATCTCTTTCTTCTTCAGCAAAAGACCAAATTTTCACTTTATTTCCAAGGTTAGCTAAGTGTATTCCTAAAGCTACTCCCCAACTTCCGCTTCCAATAATAGCAATATTCTTCATCTATCTTCCTCCTACGTTTTTGCTAGTTTTATCTGCTTTTTTACTTTTAAAGCTAATTTTATTTTCTTTTCCTTGAATAAGTCTAACAATATTGCTTCTATGATTAAATAAAATAAATGCAGCCAAAATTATACTATATACTAAATAACTGCTTCCTTCAGAAACAATATAATTATCTTTTATGAAGAATGTAAGAACTGCAAATAATATTGCTGCCATACAAGATCCAACAGAAACCATTTTAGTAATAATTATTAATGTTACTCCAACAGCCAGACAAATTAGACCTATTTCCCAATTAGACATTATTAAGATACCCAAAGAAGTTGCAACTCCTTTTCCTCCTTTAAATCCGAAAAAT
This sequence comes from uncultured Clostridium sp., assembly GCA_946545015.1. Taxonomy (GTDB): domain Bacteria; phylum Bacillota; class Clostridia; order TANB77; family CAG-508; genus CAG-269. The sequence goes on along the minus strand of CAMNMV010000059.1, from coordinate 3,954 downwards.
ATAGGAAAAGTATGTCCTATAACAACAGCTATTCCTGCTATTTGAACTAATATTGCTTTATTACTTGCATTAAACAAGTTTCCGATTAATATTGCAGCAATAATTGCCACAACACCTTTTAATATATCACAAAGAAGTGTAATTGCAGCTGCTTTTTTACCTACAGAACGTAGCATATTAGTTGTGCCTGCATTACCACTTCCCTTTTCTCTTACATCAAACCCTGCCATTTTTTTACTAAAAATAACTGAAAAATTTATACTTCCTATTAAATATGCAATAATTGCTATAACAATACATACTAGTATCATCTTATGTTTCCTCCTTATCTCCTTTTTCTCTTACGATTATTCTAACTGGTGTTCCAACTAAACCAAATTCTTTTCTTATTTGATTTACAATATAACGTTCATATGAAAAATGGAACAATTCTTTATTATTTACAAATATAACAAATGTTGGTGGACAAGTTGAAGCTTGTGTACCATAGAAAATTTTAAGTCTTTTTCCTTTATCAGTTGGTGGTTGAACAATTGCAATTGCTTCATTAATTACTTGATTTAATACTGATGTTGATATTCTTAAAGAATTTTGCTCAGCAACATGATTTATTAAATCATATAATTTATGAACTCTTTGACCTGTTTTTGCTGAAATAAATATTATTGGCGCATATGATAAATATGATAATTTGCTATATATTTCCTTCTCATATTTTTCTAAAGTACCTGTTTCTTTTTCATATTCATCCCATTTATTTACAACTATTATAATTCCTTTACCTGCTTCATGAGCTTCACCTGCAATTTTTGCATCTTGATCTGTTACTCCTTCTGTTGCATCTATCATCATTAAGCAAACGTCAGCTCTTTCTATTGCAAGTAATGTTCTCATTATACTAAACTTTTCAATTGATTCTTTAATCTTACTTTTTCTTCTTATCCCTGCTGTATCTATTAAAACATATTTGCCATGCTCATTTTCTAATTCACTATCAATTGCATCTCTTGTTGTCCCTGCAATATTACTTACAATTGCTCTATTTTCTCCAAGTAATTTATTTATTAAAGAAGATTTACCTACATTTGGTTTTCCGATAACTGCAACTTTTATTACTGAATCATCATCTTCTCCTTCTTCTTTTTCAGGAAAGTCTTTATAAATTTCATCTAATACATCTCCTATACCTATTGCATTTGATGCAGAAATTGGAAATGGATCTCCTAATCCTAAATTATAAAATTCATATATTTCTTCTCTATCTTTTTCAAAATTATCTGCTTTATTACATACTAAAACAATAGGCTTACCAGATTTTTTTAACATAATTGCAATTTCTTTATCTGCAGCAGTTACTCCTTGTCTTATATCTGTTAAAAATATAATAACATCTGCCATTGAAATTGCAAGATTAGCTTGTTCCCTCATTTGAGATAAAATAATATCTTCAGATTCAGGTTCAATCCCTCCTGTATCTATTAATGTAAAGTTTCTACCTCTCCAGTTTGTATCAGCATATACTCTATCTCTTGTAACTCCTGGAGTATCTTCTACTATAGATATTCTACTACCTGCTAAATAATTAAAAAACGTTGATTTACCTACATTTGGTTTACCTATTATTGCTACTATTGGTTTTGACATATTTCCTCCTCTTTCAACATTATATAGTATAACAAAATTAAATTTATTTTACAATATTTGTTATTAATCATCTAAACTTTTTTCTATATTATTAAAATTTTGAATTTGCATTGAATAAATTACATGTGCAAGATCATTATTTTTTAGTTTTTTCATATACTCTGGATTATTAGTTTTTTTATCATCTATTAATAGTTTTATCGCTTGAGTTAAATTATCATTATCAAGAGGTAACACTATATCACTTGATAAATCATTTTCTTCTATCATTTTATATAATATCGCACATGCTTGGTATTTTGTTCCAAATCCTTTAGCTTTTACTTTATTAGCAAATTCGAATGGACTTGTGTAATTAGGAGTTACTCCTTCATCTTTAATTTTAGTTAATTGCGCACGTACAATATTTTTTACTATTCTTAAATCAACTCCATCTGTTTTTTTATAATAATCTTTTATATATGGTTCTGGAATGTGTATATTCATTTCAGAAAAATGAGCTATTAGCTTTTCTATATCATCATTTTTGGTCATTTCCTCTTCAAATAATTCTTTAGACATTATTTTTGGTCTTTTACTTCCATTTAATTTATAGTAGTGATTTATTTTCTTTTTAACTTCTTTTTCACTGATTCCCTTTATTTTAGCGATTTGTTCATTAGTTATACCATCTTCATGCATTTTGCCATATTCTTCTAACTCTGCTTTTACAGGGTTTCCTCTTAAAATATCAATATAATTTTCTCCATAAGTTTCTACTAATCTTTTCCTTACTGTTGAATATGAAGTATCATATTTTTGCATAATAGATTCAATATTATTTGTTTTAACCGCTTCTACTAATTCTTCAATCGGTATTTCAACTTTTTTATTAGGTGGAGTTATCTTTTTAACACCATATTTCACATTTTTAGAATCTTTTTTTGATTTTAGAAGTATTTTGGTTTTACTTTTTAAATCTTTTTGTCTGTTTATGAAAATATCCGGATTTTTTTCTTTTAAAACTTTTCCGACACTGTAAATACTTGTTGAAGCCATATCAGCTATTCTTTTTATAGAATATTTTTTTACATCATAAAGATAATAAATATAATCTTTTTCTTCTTCAGTGAAGTTCATCTTTAATTTTAGTCTTCCCTTTCGATGTTCTTTATTATATTTAGTTAAAGCTTCTTTTAATATTTCAGTTGATGGAAAATGATAAAGTTCCGCTAATTCTTCTAAAGAAATCCCAGCATTGCCATTATCATATTCTTTTGCTATCTCATCAATAGAATATTCTTTATATCTCTCATCCATAATTTTCACCCAAAAACATTTTTTTGCATTATATCATATTTTACTAATAACTGCAACAAAAAACACTCTATACGAACTAAAAAATTAAGCAGATCTCAAGTTTTCTCAAGATCTGCTAGGGCAGTAAAATAAACATTATTCGGTTTCAAGTATTATTTCTCCGCATACATCTGCAGGAAAATTTTTCGCATCTACAAGTATGTGAAAATCTTGGCCTACCACCAAATTATCAACATCCATATAAACCTCGTAGAGGATATAAAGATTTTCACCAACGTAAATATCGTATCCTTCTATTGCTCCTCTTGAATAAGAGTATAAAGATCCGAAAATTGTCAGTGGTTCGTCGACATCAATGTCTTTATCAATGAATACATCAGCTTCAATTGTAACTTCATTATAAAGATAAATGCCTCCATCAATAAGGTATAAAGAACCTCCGTTAGTTGAGATGTTTGTATGTGTATCTTCGCCTGAATAGACATCAGATAAACTACCATTTACAACTATGTCTCCAGAAAAGTTAGTCCCAATAGTTTCAACTATTTTCTTAGGGCTCACATTTCCAGTGAATATAACTATAGGCCGCTTATTGTTTTTCATAAGTTCACCTCTCAAAAGTCTCAAAACGTTTTACTACCAACTAATGTCTGCCCTTACATCAGTTATATAATATAGCCTAATGGCAAATTATGTAAATATTATAACACAGTACCTATATTTTTGCAATTACTTATACTACATTTATCTTCTTATGTAAATTATATACCGTAAGTACCATATATAGGATCTTTAAAAATTCCTATTTGCGGAGTGTCAAATGTGAAAATTATAAATAATAATGTTATAATTATTAATATTATTATAGATATTAATTTATTACATTTGAATTTATTGACAATAAGTACATATGATATAAACTCTCCTATTATAACCGAAATGAAGAATGAAATTATATTTATAAATGCTATATTTTTTCCTAATATTCCTGTATAAGTATAAAAAAATATA
>CAMNMV010000058.1 GCA_946545015.1 uncultured Clostridium sp. | reverse complement strand
ATTTTAATAATTTATTTAATCAAGTAACAGATTTACAAAATGCAAGTAAACAAATCGAAGATGGTTCAAAAAGCTTAAATGATGGTATAATTCTTTTAGATTCAGGAATAGATTCATTAAAAGAAGGTAGTGGAAAATTAGATTCAGGTGTAGGTGCATTAAAAGAAGGAACATCGGTTTTGAATGATGGAGCTGTTACATTAAGAGATGGAACAAGTGCATATAGTGAAAATTATAAACAATTCAATAGTGCAGTTAATCAAGTATCTGAAGGTGCACAAAAATTAAATGAAAACTATAGTACATTAAATACTGGTATAAATACATTAAATAGTAGTAGCAAAGACTTAGATGACGGAGCAAAAAGTATATCAGCTGGTACAAAATTGGTATCAAGCAATTTAAATACAATATCTGCAGAATTAGGGAATGCATCTAGTGGAGCTACAAGCTTAAATGCAGGATTAGCTCAAGCAAAAGGTGGAATAGCTCAAATAGTTGCAGGAGTCAAGGAACAAGTGGATACTGCAAATAGTTCAGGAACACAAAATAAAATAGTTCAAATGGGACAATTAGTAACTCAAAACGATAATGCTTATACAAATTTAATTGCTATAAATCAAGCATTACAAAGTATTGATACATCAACAATGTCTGAAACAGATAAAGCAACCATTAATAATCAGATTGATACAAATAATGCTATTTTAACATTATTACAAGAAAACAGTTCAGCTATTTCAGAAGCAAAAACATCAATGACATCAACAGCAAGTAATATTTCTACATTATATGGAAGCTTAAAAGAACTTCAAAATGGAATAGGATCTGCTGCAGATGGGGCTTCTCAATTAAATAGTGGTTTAACTCAATTAAATAGTGGAACATCAGAATTAGCAGGTAAAACACAAGAATTAGCAGCAGGAACAGATTCATTAACAGCAGGAACAAAAGGTTTAATGGAAGGAACAGCTTCATTAGCACAAGGTTCAAACCTTGTATCTGACAATTTGGAAAAATTAAGTACAGGTGCAAATGGGTTAAGTGAGGCAAGTGGACAATTAAATGTAGCTTCACAAACAATAACAGCTGGGGCAAATAAATTACAAAATGGTTCTCAAAGTTTATTAGAAGGTGTAAATACTTTAAAAACAGGAACTACAACACTAACCGAAGGAATTGATACGCTATCAATAGGAAGCAAAGCATTAGTTGATGGAAGTACTCAATTAAGAGATGGAATTACGAAATTTAATTCAGAAGGTATTAATAAAATAGTTAATTTAGTTAATACAAAAGGAAAAAATTTACTAAAAAGAGTTGAAAAATTAGAAGAATTGTCTGAAAACTATAATACTTTTGAAGATGAAACAAAGAAAAGAGAGGATATACAATTTGTAAGTATTATGGATAGTATAGGACTTGATAAAGATAAAGAAAAAGACAAAGATGGTAAAGAAAACTAATATTAAAGTATAATAAATTTCTTAAAAACGAAGATATTTGTTGATAAATATCTTCGTTTTTGTTATAATGACTGTGTGAAAACAGAAAGAGAGGAAGATTATGGGATTTTTTGATAAATTAAAAAGTGGATTAACGAAAACAAAGAAATCATTTGATGAAAAAATAAATAATGTATTTAGTAGTTTTAGAAAAGTAGATGAGGATTTTTTAGATGAATTAGAAGAAGTTCTAATTATGTCAGATATAGGAATGGATACATCAATAAAGATAATATCAAGTTTAAGAGAAAGAATAAAAAAAGAAAAGATACAAGATCCAGAAGAAGTAAAAAAAGCATTAAGGGAAGAAATGAAAAAAATATTAGATGTTGCAGATATAAGTTTACATTTAGAAACAAAACCTTCTGTAATATTAGTTGTTGGAGTAAATGGAGTAGGTAAAACAACTTCAATTGGAAAGATTGCTAACAATTTAGTGAAAAAAGGTAAAAAAGTTGTTGTTGCGGCAGCAGATACATTTAGAGCTGCAGCAGTAGAACAATTAGAAATATGGGCTAATCGCTCAAATTCTCAAATTGTAAAAAGAGAAGAAGGGGTTGATCCAGCTTCTGTTGTTTTTGATGCAATAAAAATTACAAAAGATTCAAATGCAGACGTTTTAATAGTAGATACAGCAGGAAGATTACACAATAAAAAATATTTAATGGATGAATTACACAAAATACAAAAAGTAATAAACAAAGAAATGCCAGAAGCTAGTAAGGAAGTACTACTTGTGATTGATGGAACAACAGGACAAAATGCAATATCACAAGTAAAAGCATTTAAAGAAGAAACTGATATTACAGGATTAGTTCTTACTAAATTAGATGGAACAGCTAAAGGTGGAGTTGTAATTGGAATTGTTGAAGAAAATAACATACCTGTAAAATTTATAGGTATTGGAGAACAAATTGACGATATGGAAACATTTAATTCAGAAGAATTTGTAAATGCTATTATATAAAAGGAGAAAAGTAAATGGAACCAGATATAAATAAAAAGGATTCAAAAGATATAGAAAAAGACATAAAAGAAATTATGGAACAAAATACTAATAATGTAAAAAAGACCTCAACAATAATTAAAAATAAAAGTAAATTTAGAATGATTTTAGTAATTTTATTTATAGCATTATTTTTAATTGTTAGTTTTATAGGAGTTAGAGCAAATTATTTAGAATTTAAAGAATTAGGCGAAAACTTTGAAGAAGTATTCTTTACTAATTTTAAATATAGAGCATTAATTACAGGAACTTGTTTTGTAATTTTATATATTGTTATGTATTTAACAAATAGAGGAATAAAAAAAGGATTAAAAGTATTTTTCGATAAAGAAAAAATCACAATGCCCAAACTTCCTAATAAATCAATTTCGCTTATATTTTCATCAATAGCAAGTGCAATAGTTGGAACTACTATTATGGAAAAAATAATTTTATATTTTGGAAATACTTCATTTGGAATTACAGATCCGATTTTTAATTTTGATATTGGATATTATATGTTCCAAAAACCATTGATAGAAACAATACTATTATATGTAGTTATACTAATTGTTCTTCTTACAATTTATTCTATAATATATTACATATTGACATTTAATTTCTGTTTTGATGGAATAGAAAGAGATATGTTGAAAAAAAGTTCAATAGTTAAGAAAATAATAAGAAATATCAGATTAATTGCAATAGGAATATCTCTATTAACTATTTTTGGTACACAAAATATTTTGTTTGATAAAATAATGACTGTTAATGGTAATATAGATGTAACAGGTGCAGGTTACACAGCAAGTACTGTTAAACTTTTTGGGTATGTGATACTTGCAATTGTTATTGTAGTTGCTACATTTATAGGAACAATTAATTTCCAAAAAGGAAAAAATAAGAAAGTTATAAAAAGTATAATAACAATACCTGCTTATTTAGTTATATTATTTATAATAACAGCAAGTTTTGATGGAATATTTGTAAATTCAAATAAATTAGACAAAGAAAAGGATTACTTACAATATAATATTGATAGTACAAAACAAGCATATAATATAAATATTGAAGAAAAAAAATTAGAAAATTCAGGAACAATAACTGAAGAAGAAATAAAAAATAATCAACAAACAGTAAATAATATACCAATAGTAAGCCAGGATGTAATGATAAAATCTTTAAAGGATAGTCAAACAGAAACAGGACATTATACTTATAGAAATGCAAATTTAGCTAAATACAAAATTGATGGAGAAAATAGATTAGTATATATTTCACCAAGAGAAGTAGCTAATAAGGCTAAAACTTATAATAACAAAACTTATGAATATACTCATTCACAAGGAATAGTAGTAGCTTCAGCATCTACAATGACAGAAAATGGAAATGTAGAATATATTCAAAAAGATGTAACAGGAGAAGATCAAAAAATAAAAATTACAGAACCTAGAATGTATTTTGGTTTGGAATCTGATGATATTGTTGTTACAAATGTTAAAGGAAAAAATGAATATGATTATACAGATAAAAACGGAACTGAAGTAACAAGTATATATAATGGAAATGCTGGTTTAAATTTAAATGGTATAGATAAATTAATATTAGGTATTTCAAAAGGTGATTTTAAATTAGCGTTTTCAAGTGACATTACTGATGAAAGTAAAGTCTTAATAAATAGAAATGTTGTGGATAGAGCTAAAAAAGCTTTACCATATTTGGTGTATGAAGAAAATCCATATACAGTAGTAGATAAAAATGGAAGAATAATATGGGTAATAGATGGATATACAACATCAAGTCAATATCCATATTCACAGTATACAAATATAGAACATGATAATAGGAGAGAAAGAATTAATTATATTAGAAATTCTGTAAAAGTGTTAATAGACAGTTATTCAGGAGAAATATCTTACTATATAACAGATAGAACAGATCCAATAGCTATGGCTTATGAGAAGATTTATCCAACATTGTTTAAAGATAAGAATGAAAAAATTCCTGAAGATATATCTGAACATTTTGTATATCCTCAATATTTATATAATGTCCAATCAAAGATATTAGAAGTATATCATAATGTAAAACCTGATGTTTTATATAGAGAAGATGATGTTTGGCAAATTGCAAAATTCAATACATCAAATGTATCTAAAGCAACAGGAACGACAATGGATAGTTATTATACTATGTTAAGACCAGGATATGAAAAAGATGATATTGGATTAGTACAAATATATAGTCCAAAAGATAAACAAAACTTAATATCATATTTAGTTGGAACAACTAATGGAAGTGAAAATAAATTAAAATTATATAAGTTTTCACAAGATAGTAATTGTGTAGGACCAATGCAACTTACAAAACAAATTGAGGAAGATGAAAGCATTTCTGCACAATTAGAAGCATTAAATGTTTCTGGAACAAAAATAACAAAACAAATGATAATTGTTCCTATAAAAAATACTTTATTATATGTAGAACCAATATATCAAACTATGCTTAATGAAGAATCAGATGTACCAATTTTGAAAAAAGTAATAGTTGCTTCAGGAAATAAAGTAGCTATTGGAAATAATTTAAGTTTAGCACTTCAAAATTTATTATCACAAAATGCAGTAGATATTGAAATTGAAAACACTGATGATATTGATGGATTAATTGATGCAATAATAAAAGCTAATAAGAACCTTACTCAATCAAATGATACAGGAAATTGGGAATTGATGGGAAAAGATATCGATAAATTACAAACATTAATTAAATCATTAGAAACATTGAAAGAAGCGGAAGATAAGAAAAAACAAGAACAAGCTGATAAATTGAAAAACAACGAAAATGAAACAAATACTGTAGATACAAATACAAATAATGTTTTAGATAATGCTGATACAAAAAACAATGTATCAAATAAAACTAATTAATAAGTATAAAATGAATAAAAAAATCCACCCTAAATATAAAGGTGGATTTTTATGTTTTTAAAAAAGAAAAAATATAATGTATTAAATAAATCTATTGATGATTTAGCAGACACATTAGAAAAAGGTAATATAAGAGAATTAATTTATATATTAGGAAGTAAAAAAGAAATAATATTAAGAAATTTATTAGGTGGGATTTTTAGAGGTATTGGAATTGGAATAGGAGTTACTCTAATATCAGCATTATTAATAGCAATCTTACAAAAAATAGTTAAATTAAATATTCCAATTATAGGAGAATATATATCTGATATAGTAGAAATTGTACAAAAATCTAGATAAGATTATAAAATTTTTTAGAAATTTTTAATTTTTTTTAATTTTTATATTGACAAATTTTTTCTAACATATTATAATATCAATTGTCGTTAGGACAAGACCAGTTCATAAATGCAGATGTGGCGGAACTGGTAGACGCACAGGACTTAAAATCCTGCGGACGAATAATCCGTGCCGGTTCGATTCCGGCCATCTGCACCAAAA
>CAMNMV010000057.1 GCA_946545015.1 uncultured Clostridium sp. | reverse complement strand
ACCATTAGAACCAGGTAAAGGAATTGAATTTGAAAGCAAAATCGTTGGTGGAGCTGTTCCAAAAGAATATATCAAACCTATTGAACAAGGTATGAGAGAAGCAGCTGAAACTGGTGTTCTTGCTGGATATCCAGTTATAGACTTCAAAGTTTCATTAGTAGATGGTTCTTACCACGAAGTTGACTCTTCAGAAATGGCCTTCAAAATAGCAGCTTCAATGGCATTCAAAGAAGGATGTAAACAAGCTAAATCAGTTATTTTAGAGCCAATAATGAAAGTTGAAATAACAGTTCCTGAAGAATACATGGGAGAAGTTATTGGTGACGTAAACTCTAGACGTGGAAGAATGGAAGGAATGGAAGCAAATGATGGAATGCAAGAAATTAGAGCATTCATACCATTATCAGAAATGTTTGGTTATGCTACAGACTTACGTTCAAAAACACAAGGTAGAGGAACATATTCTATGGAACCAAGTCACTATGAAGAAGTTCCAAAATCAGTTCATGAAGCTATCGTTGCTTCAAGAAAAAGAGAAGAATAATTTACAATAATCTAAATTTAATGAAATTATTGTAAAATACTTGATTTTTTAATATAAATATTATAAAATGCAAGTACAAATTATGTTATTAACTTTTTAAGTTTATAAAAAATAAAAAGCCTATAAGGCAAAGAGGAGGAAATTTTAAATGGCAAAAGCAAAATTTGAAAGAACAAAACCACATGTTAACATTGGTACAATTGGTCACGTTGACCACGGAAAAACAACTACAACAGCAGCTATTACAAAATATTTATCATTATTAGGAAAAGCTAAATTCGAAGCATATGATCAAATCGACGGTGCTCCAGAAGAAAAAGCAAGAGGAATCACAATTAACACAGCTCACGTAGAATATGAAACAGACAACAGACACTATGCTCACGTTGACTGTCCAGGACACGCTGACTATGTTAAAAACATGATTACTGGTGCTGCACAAATGGATGGTGCAATACTAGTTGTATCTGCAGCTGATGGTCCAATGCCTCAAACAAGAGAACATATACTATTAGCTAGACAAGTTGGTGTTAAATACATCGTTGTTTACTTAAACAAATGTGATATGGTAGACGATCCAGAATTATTAGAATTAGTTGAAATGGAAGTTAGAGACTTATTATCAAGCTATGATTTCCCTGGAGATGATATTCCAATTATCAAAGGTTCATCTTTAAAAGTATTAGAAAGTTCTTCAACAGATCCTAATGCTCCAGAATATGCACCTATGAAAGAATTAATGGATGCAGTTGATAGCTATATCCCAACACCAGAAAGACCAATCGATCAACCATTCTTAATGCCTATCGAAGACGTTATGACAATCTCAGGAAGAGGAACAGTTGTAACAGGTAGAGTAGAAAGAGGACAAGTTAAATTACAAGACGAAGTTGAAATTATCGGTCTTACTGATGAAAGAAAGAAAACAGTTATTACAGGTCTTGAAATGTTCAGAAAATCATTAGATTCAGCTGAAGCTGGAGATAATGCTGGAGCATTATTAAGAGGTATAGATAGAAAAGATGTTGAAAGAGGACAAGTTCTTTGTAAACCAGGAACAATCAATCCACATACAAAATTCACATCAGAAGTTTATATCTTAACAAAAGAAGAAGGTGGAAGACATACACCATTCTTCAACGGATATAGACCACAATTCTATTTCAGAACAACAGACGTTACAGGTGTTATTGAATTACCAGCTGGAACAGAAATGGTTATGCCAGGAGACAACGTATCAATGACAATCGAATTAATCACACCAATCGCTATAGAAAAAGGATTAAGATTCGCTATAAGAGAAGGTGGAAGAACTGTAGGTTCTGGAGTTGTTGCTGATATTATAGCTTAGTTTATAAGATTAGTTTATAACTAAAAAAGATGCAATTTAATTGCATCTTTTTTGTTTTGTATAATTGACATTATTCGACACATTATGCTAGAATCACATTAGTGCAAACAAATTTTATGTGGTCAAACATCAAATCTGGATTTTGTGTAATTAATCTAAATTTTGGTGGAGTTCAATATTTCAGGCGCTCTGTGCTTTTGCATTGTGAAATTTTGGACATAAGGAGTGAAACCTATGAATATTTCAGAAATGTATGCGTTTTATCGTTATGCAGTTTCTCGGGTAGATGCTTCTAATACAAATTTCTTACTGAAAAATAAAAATAAAAAAGGAATTATTATTAGAGGAGTATCACTTACCGAGGAAAAAGGTGTTTACTGCGTTGATGTAGACAAACCCTGGCTGGAATCGTTCAGAGGACAGGGGGGAGAAGAGAGTAAATTAGCTATTTTGCTAAATTTTATTCTTTTCGAGAGAGTGAGAAAAATCCATGGTCCAGGTATTACTGAAGAAGTGTATGAGAAGTTTTTTTCATCTGAAGATAGAGAAAAAATAATGAAGGAAGCTTCAAAATACACAAAAAAGCAAGATGGGATGATAGTTACTACTCCTAATCTTCCGTGGAAACCATGGGGAAGCGAATTTTCATACCCTTTAGGTAGTGATTAATCTCCAAAAAGGCAGTCTATTGCAGGCTGCTATTTTTTTATTTACATAATTTGATAATGTATTAAAAATATGGTATAATTAGGATAGTGCAAAATCTATTATTATTGGTCAACACCATTATTAGAAACCGATTAGTATTTAATTTAATGGTGAGTTCATTATTCTGAGCACTCGATACTATAGTATTGCAGATATTGGACAAAAAGGAAGGAAGAACTATTATGGCAACAACAAACAACTTCTTTGCGGAACAGCTCAAAAAGATGTGTAAGCGGACAGCTGAAAAGGTCAGGACCAAGTCAATAAGAGCCTGGAATCTTCTTTATAAGAGTGATGCAATCACTGTTAAGAAGACCAATACCGAGTTCATTATCACAATAAGTGGTGAAACTTGGTTCAGAGAGTATAAGGCTTTCTCAGGAAAGGTTGAGGATCTTGGCAATTTGCTTACATATCATATGATGCAGGTCTTAACCTCAGAACTTGCAACCGATGAGGTTATTGCAATGTTTAAAGAGGCTACCTCAGCTGAAGATGTTGTGAAAATGACATCTAAGATCGAAGTAAAATCCCAGGGAGGAGATGTTGTTGAAGTGAAGGTGATGTCACCTAAGTTTGACATATCGACTTTAAAAGACCAGTCGGTCTGGGAAAAGACTTTTAAAGAGGAGATACACAAAATAAAGAATAGTTAACCTTTTTTGTAAAAGCTTGCTGAGAAATCAGTAAGCTTTTATTCTTATTTTAAAATTTTTATTAATATCTATTGCTTTTTTATAAAAACAATAATAAAATTAATGTATTAAAATATAATAGATTAAGACTTAATATGGCTTAACATTTAGGAGGAAAATAATGAAAATAATATTAGATGCAATGGGAGGAGACAATGCTCCAGATGCAACTATAAAAGGTGCAGTACAAGCAATAAACAAGGTAAAAGCAGAAGTGATACTTGTAGGGCAAGAAGATGTTATAAGAAATAAAGTAAAAGAATTATATGGAAAAGAAGTAGAAGAAATATCAGATAGGCTAAAAATTAGAAATGCAACAGAAACAATCGAAATGTGTGATATACCAACGCAAGCAATAAAACATAAAAAAGATTCCTCAATGGTTGTAGGATTTAGAATGTTAAAAGAAGATGAAGGTGATGTGTTTATATCAGCAGGAAATTCAGGAGCATTATTAACAGGAGCTACATTAATTGTAGGAAGAATAAAAGGAATAGATAGACCAGCATTAGCAGGAATACTTCCAGCATATAAAAGTCAGTTGTTATTAATAGATGCAGGATCAAATACAAATTGTAAGCCAATAAATTTATTACAATTTGCTCAAATGTCAACAATATATTTAAGAAACACATTTGGAATTGAGAAACCAACTATTGGATTATTAAATATAGGAACTGAAGAAACAAAAGGAAATGAATTAGTAAAAGAAAGCTACAATTTATTGAAAGAAAAATCTGAAGAATTAAATATTAATTTTGTTGGAAATGTTGAAGGAAGAGATGCTTTTTCTGGAAAAATTGATGCAATAGTAACAGACGGTTTTACTGGAAATGTATTCTTAAAAACTGCAGAAGGATTAGGAAAATTGGTTAAGAGAAATCTTACAGATAGTTTTAAGAAAAACTTATTATCAAAGATATCATACTTATTTGCACGTAAACCAATAAAAAATCTATCAAAATCAATGGATTATAAATCATATGGTGGAGCATTATTTTTAGGAGTGAAAAAACCAGTTGTTAAAGCACATGGAAGTAGTGATGCTAGATTATTTGAATATACAATACTTCAAGCTGAAAGATTCGTTGAAAATAAAGCTGTTCCAAGGATGATAGAAGAGTTTGAACAAAAAGAACAATAAAAATATTTGAACGCTCGGTATAAAAATAAATTAATTTTTGAAATTTCCTTGACAAAAATACAAACATATAATATAAAAGAAATATGAAATTAATTATTTTCATTTGAAACTTGAGAGGAGGTGAACTCTAAGCGATGAGTTCAGAAGAAATATTAGAAAAGGTAAAAGGAATAATAGTTGAACAATTAGGTGTAGCTGATACAGCTGTTACAATGGAAGCATCTTTCATAGATGATTTAGGAGCTGATTCTCTAGATATAGTAGAATTAATAATGGCTTTAGAAGAAGAATTTGATATGGAAATTCCAGATGCTGATGCAGAAAAAGTTGTAACAGTAGGAGATGTAGTTGACTACATAAAAGAAAATGTTTAATTAGATAAATTGAAAAACTAGCTTTATAGCTAGTTTTTTGATTTGTATTTATATTAAAATTTATATTTTTATAATATTTAAAGAAATCTATAAAATAATCAGAAAAATCTTTTTTATCAATAGTACAATCGAATAAGATATCAGTTGACGATATTTGCTGGGTGCCTGCAAATATTTTTATATTTCCTATAATGGTATTATTATCTATTGGTGCATTAAAAGTCAAATTATAATCTATAGAAAAGTTTATGTCTTTTGCTAAATTTTTTTCTATAGGAATTATTCCGTTTTTTAAAGGTGAAATTTTAACAGAATAATTTTTTGTTTTCCCTTTTATAATTTTTAAATTAGATAAACTATTATTTTTATATTCTTCAAACTTCTTATCTAAAAGTTCTTGAATGTTTACGGGAATAAAGGTTTGAAAAGAATATTCTATTAGCTTTATACTATCTTTTGTTCTGAAATTTTTTGTATCTGCGCCTAAGACCACACAAATTATATCTAAATTATCTCTTTTACATGCTGTCACTAAACATCTATTAGCTCCATTTGTAAAACCTGTTTTTACACCATAGACTCCTTGAAGATTTCCTAATAATTCATTAGAATTTGAAATTTGCTTTTGATTTCCATTAATATTAACTATATAAGTTTTTGTTCCAACTATTTTTAGGAAAGTTTCATTATTTAAAGCATAGTTAGCAAGTAATGCAAGTTCATAAGCAGTAGTATAGTGATTTGCAGAATCTAAGCCATGTGGAGTTTCAAAATTAGTATTTACTAATCCTAATTTTTTTGCTTTATTATTCATTAGGATTGAAAAATTCTCAACAGAGCCACTAATATATTCAGCAAGTGCTACGGCAGTGTCGTTTCCAGAACATAACATTAAACCATAAAGAAGATCATTAACACTAATTTTATCTCCTGTTTTTAATCCTAATCGTGATCCACCAGTTGAAGCCGATTTTTTAGAGATTTCAACAATATCTGTTAAATTACAATTTTCAATAGTAAGTAGGCAAGTCATAATTTTAGTTGTTGATGCCATTTTTCTAATTGAGTTTTCTTCTTTACCAAATAAAATTTTACTAGAATTTCTATCTATGACAACAGCAGATCTAGAATTAATATTTGGTAAATTGTTTTCTTGGGCATTAGTTTCTATAATTTGATTTATATCAATGTTTTCTTCTTCATGGAAGCTAATATCATCAGCGTATATAAGATGTGAAGAAAGTAAGAAATTTATAAGAATAAATAAGATAATACTAGTTTTAACAAATTTTTTTAACATATAATCACCTATGTATATGTATATTTTTCTAAAAATTAATTATGAATATTAAAAACTATTTTTAAATAATTAATTTTTAAATTATAAAAACCCTAGGGAATGGCTAAAAAATGAATGAAATTCACATAAAGTCTTGATTTTGCAACAAAAATGTAATATAATTGTAATAGAGGGCATATTTTTTGTATGACAAATTTCAAATGAACTTCCGTAAGCTGAAAAACAGCCATGGGAAATTAGACAAAAAATAGCTAAAAAACAGGTATTGACTTTATTTTAATAGAGTGTAAAATAGATTTTAGAAATGTGCCATTATTTTATATGTAAAAAGGAGAAAAAGTTATGAAGATTAAGAGAATTATTATTAGTATGGTAACAGCATTATTGTT
>CAMNMV010000056.1 GCA_946545015.1 uncultured Clostridium sp. | reverse complement strand
ACTGTAAATCTGGTCTCATTTGAGTTCCTTGGTTCGAATCCAAGACTGCCCACCATAGAACAAGTTAGCTTGTTCTATTTTTTTGTCTCAAAAGTAATGTCAGTTTAATAATATAAATCAAACAATATAGTTTTTTCTAGACATGATTAATTACTATATGATATACTGACATTATAAAATTATAAGGAGGTATTTTTTATAAAAAAAACACTTTTAATAGTTGCACTAGTAATAATGCTTATAGTAGCAATATTAGCTTTAACTGGATGTGGAAATAAGGATGAAGGAATTGTCGGTTCTTGGTCATATAGTAGATATGGATCAACTGAATATGTTTATACATTTAATGCTGACAAGACAGGAAATTATGATGCTGGAGGATCTGTAAAGAACTTTACATATGAAGATAAAGGATATAAAGTTTTAATTATGTATGATGGAGCCACAATGGCTAGTGAATTCGAATACAGAATTGAAGAAAATAAACTTATTATAAAAGATAGCTTTGGAAATGATGTAGAATATGTAAAAAAATAAAATAGAATAAATAAAAACACAGAAAATTAGTATATTTTCTGTGTTTTTATTTAAATAGTAGACAAATTCCCCGTCCCCGTGTCGATAATTTCTTTTATATTATCTATTATATTTGAATCACAAAAATTATATAGTACATCAATTTTTCTGTCTATTATTTTTTGTTCTTTTATTATTTCAAAACTTTTTTTAAAATTAAGGTCGAATATAAAGGTTAGTGTCTGAACAATTTTTGAAGCGTCATTGCTGATGTTACCATTACGCTTGAAAAGTTTTTGAGATTTAATAAATTTAAGTGTATTTGAATCAATTGTTTTTATATTATCATTTATTTCATTTCTTTGTTTATCTAATATATCTAATTTATCAGCGTCTCTAATTATTTTACAAAAATATATTGTTCTATCATCTGTTAAAGATTTATCAATTTCATATTTGTTATGATTTTTTATTGCAGTTAAAACAATATTTTTATCTAATTCATTATCAATGTATTTTGAAATATAGTTATTCTCTAATAAAATTTTATATCCTAAATCACCATGATCAATAGATTTTAAATCAATGAAAGTGTTGTAGATTTTTGCTTGTTCAAATCTTCCTATATCATGTAGTAATGCGATAATAATAGATAGATATATATCATGTTCGTTTAGTTTTTCACTTTCAGCGATGCTTTTTGCATAATCAATAACTCTAAATGTATGATAGTATTTTTTAGATATCATATCATTTGAAAAATCAAAATTTTTAACATATTTATTAAATTCTTCAATGGCTTTTTTTATTTTTATAGTATAATTCATTTATATCACCAAAAATAATTTATCAAAAAAAGTTTAATATGTCAAAATTAGAAAATTTAAATATGTTTTTGAATAAAAATACGAAAAGTAAATATACTAGTAATATATAAGTTATTATATTTGAAAGGAATGAAAATTATGAAAGCTATAGATGTTATTGCATTGATATTAGTTATAATAGGTGCTAT
The DNA here is from genome assembly GCA_946545015.1 of uncultured Clostridium sp. GTDB lineage: Bacteria > Bacillota > Clostridia > TANB77 > CAG-508 > CAG-269. The sequence continues at coordinate 5,039 of CAMNMV010000056.1, read as the reverse complement.
AAATTGGGGATTAATAGGTATATTTAATTTCAATTTAGTAGATACTCTTTTTGGAGTAATGTCAACATTTAGCAGAATTATTTATACTTTAGTTGGTATTTCAGGTTTATGGAGCTTAAAATTATTATTTAGTCGTGATTAAAAAAGATGATTTTTGGAGTGGATTTTATCCACTCTTTTTTTTGAAATGTTGAAAAAAATAAATAAATATAGTAAAATATATCAAGAAGTATTAAGGAGAAAAATATGAAATTAAAAGATATAAAAGATAAATTTCCTAAAGTTCCTAAAGATGGAACAATCTTAAAAGATATAAAGAAAGATATTAAAGAAATAATTCCATTTCAAATGAATAAGATAAAAGTTTATTCTTTTGTTGGACCATCTGGAACAGGTAAGAGTTATAGAGCACAAATGGTTGCTAGTGAAAGAAATATTGAATATATAATTGATGATGGACTTTTAGTAAATAACAATCAAGTTATCGCAGGTGAATCAGCTAAAAAAGCACCTACTAAAATAGAAACTGTTAAGCATGCGTTGTTTTATGCTGAAGAAGAAAAACAAGAAATAGTAAAAGCAATAAAAAAATATAGACCGCAAAGTATATTGTTACTTGGAACGTCAGATGGAATGGTTGATAAAATTGCTAATAATTTGGGATTACCAGCAATTTCTGAAAGAATATATATAACTGATGTGGCAACTGAACAAGAAATGCAAACAGCAAGAAAGATAAGAGTTACAGAAGGAAAACATGTAATACCAGTTCCTACTTTTGAGATAAAAAAAGATTTTTCTGGATATTTATTAGATCCACTTCAAATCTTTAAGTCAAAAGGAAAAGGACAAAAACCATATATTTCTGAAAAATCAATTATAAGACCTACATTTAGCTATTTAGGTAAATTCACAATATCAGATTCAGTATTTAGACAAATACTAGATTATCTTGCAGGAGTGACTCCAGCAATACATAGAGTAATCAAAACAAGAGTAGAAAATCTAGGAGAAGGAATAGATATTTATATGGAAGTTGAAATTGTTTATGGTTTTAATGTTGTTGAAGGATTAAATAATTTCAAAGAAAAAGCTAAAAAGGAAATAGAGAAACTTACAGCTATGAATGTTGTAAGACTAGAAGTTGTAGCTAAAAGTTTATATGTACCGGAAAAGAAAAATTAATTAACAATTATTTTAATTTGATTTAAAGTTAATTGTTGAAGGAGGAAAATAACATGTCATTTATAGTAGCAATAGATGGACCAGCTGGATCTGGAAAAGGGACAATAACAAAATTAGTAGGAGAAGAATTAGATTTAGTAACATTTGATACAGGAGCTATGTATAGAGCAATTACTTATTATATGTTACAAAATAATATTGATTTAACTGGAAAAGATAAAATAGAAAAAATGTTAAAAGAAATTGATATAAAATTGGAATTTGAAAACAGAGTGCAAACTTTATATTTGAATTCACAAAAACTTGTTACAGAATTAAGAACTAAAGAGGTAAATGAGCTTGTTTCACAGGTATCACATATTCCAGAAGTAAGAGTAGCTATGGTTGATTTACAAAGAAAGTTAGCAGAAGGAAAAAATGTTATTATGGAAGGTAGAGATATAGGAACTAATGTATTTCCAAATGCCGATGTAAAAATATATTTAGATGCTTCTGCTGAAGAAAGAGCAAATCGTAGATTAAAGCAGAATTTAGAGAATAATATCACTAATATTTCATATGAAGAAATTTTAGAAAATATAAAATTTCGTGATCATAATGATAAAACAAGTGATATTGCACCATTAAAACAAGCAGATGATGCAATTTACTTAGATTCAAGTGATTTGACAATTGAACAAGTAAAAGATAAAATAGTTGAAATTGCAAAAGCAAAAATGAAATAAGAATTATGGAAGGATGAAACCAAATGAAAAAAGTATTTAAAGCAATAGTTAGATGGTTTGTAAAAAGTTGTATATATGCATGGTGTAAGATTTATTACCGAATGAAAATAGTAGGATTAGAAAATATTCCAAAAGATGGTCCACTTATATTTGCTGGAAATCATAGATCATATTTAGATCCACCATTAATAGTTGTTACTGGGAAAAGAAGTATGAGATTTATAGCAAAAGAAGAATTGAAAGAAAATAAAGGTTTAAGATTTTTAATATGGGCATTTGATGCTATAGTTGTAAAAAGAAATGAAAAAGATGTTGGACCTGTAAAAGAATCATTGAAGACTTTAAAAGAAGGTGGATGTATAGCACTTTTCCCTGAAGGAACTAGAAATGGATTAGAAAAAGGAGAAAAAGTCAAAGATGGTGTTGCATTCTTTGCAGTAAGAAGTGGTGCTAAAGTTATACCATGTGGAATTAAAGGTGGAACAAAAGAAAATAGAAAAGTCACAATTACATATGGAAAACCATTAGATTATAGTCAATATAAAGGAAATAAAGATAAAGATATTTTAGATAAAGTTACAGAAGAAGTAATGGAAAATATTATTGAATTAGCAAAATAAATAAAAAGGAGCTTTTTTATGAGATTCTTTGATAAATTTAAGGGAAAAAAGAATATTGTATCAATATTAGTATTATTAATATTAGGATTATTTTTGTTAACGGGATGTAATATTGATGATGCAAAATACGAAACAAGTAGAGATGAGATTATACAATCTCCAAATGGCGAATATTCAATAACTTTAAGATATGATTATGTAAGTCGTCCATATATTTTCAAAGATAATAAATTGATTTTTGAAACACACGAACCAGGATATAATGAAACTGTATATTTTAAGGTGAAATGGGAATCAGAAAACAAAATATTGTTATATAATGACTCTGGGAGTAAAGAAAAATATAAAAATGATAAGTATTATATTACTATTGATTAAATAAATTACAGTATATGATTTGGGGTGAGTAATTATTTGTTACTCACCCTTTAAAAATGTTATTGGATAGTATATTTTTCTAATGTTACATGAATTTAACAAAAGTATTAAGTTTTAATTACTTTTAAGTTGTCAAAACAATTATATGATAAAATTATACTGAGATATTGTAAAATTCGGGAGGATTATATGAGCTTAGAAGATAAAAACAAGGAAATACCTAATAATGGAAAAAATCCAAGAAAAAGAAATTTAACAATTGAAGAAAAAATAGTATTATTTGAAAGATATATAAAAGAAACAAATGGAGAAGGAAAAATAATTGCTAATACTGTCTATGAAGGATATCCAATTGGCGGATATTTGACAATTATTAGGTCTGAATTAAATAGAGAAAAAACAGCTAAAAAATATAGTCAAGAAGAAGTGGGAAAACTAAGAGGTTTAGGATTATTAGATAAAAAGAAAATGACTATAAATGAAAGAGTTGATAGACTTGTAAGATTTGTACAAAATAATTCTGAATTATGGAGATTAAATACTGGAAGAGATATTAATGAATCAATAAGCGAATATATAGCACTAACTGGAAAAGAAGAAGATAGAGAACAATTATCCCAATTATTAAAAGAGGCTAATGAAGATTATGACTATATAAGAGCAAGAAAATCACAAGGAAAAGTAAGCGATGAAATTATAAAAAGATTAAAAAGTGCTGGAGTAGGTAGAGTTTTTAAAGAAAATACAGATCAGTATATAGATGAAATAGTAGAAAAATATGAAATAGAAGAAAGTAAAAAACATGAAAATACAGAAGTTTTTAGGAATCAGCTAATACGAGATATGAGAAGATTTAAAAATCTAGATAGCTTTAGAAAAGAATATATACAAGCATTAATCGAAGGAAAAAGACTACTTAAAAATTCAGAAGAAGAAAAGTTTTATGTAACAAATTTCGATTTAACACAGCCAGATATGGTTAATAGAGATGATTATTATATAAATGTTTTGAAAGAAGTTTTTTTTGCAGCTAAATCATCAAATAGAAAAAAAAGCGATTTAAAAACAGGCTTTATAATAACTGATGAAATAAAAGAAATAATAGATTTCGAATTAGAAAATGGTAAGTTTAAGGAGAATGAAAGAAAATTAATAAAATTAAGGTGTGGATATAATAACGGTGAACCTAAAACACTTGAAAAAATTGCTGAAAGTTTTGGAACATCTAAAAGTAATGTTGGGCAAAGTGCAACAAATGCATTTAAAAAATGTAAAAATATAGCGGGGCTTTATGAATATTTTGAAAAGAGTAAAGAAAAACGAGAGGATTTTATAAGAGAGTATTTTAAACGTCATGATATTTTTGATGCATCAGATGTCAAAGAATTTTCAGAAGCCGATAGGGAGAAATTAGAAAATATTATAGGAACTATGTCTATAAAAGATAGAATAGAGGCAAAGAAGATAGAAAGAGAAGAAAATTCAAAATTATTAATGATTGATGAAATGGGATTCAATTCTAATATATATCAGGCACTTAAAAGAGAACAATTGAATACTTTATATGATTTAACTACCAAATCATCAGATGAAGTTAAACAAATAGAAGGGGTAACTAAATCAGGATTTGATAGAGTTCGTTTGAAACTTAAATCTTTGGGATATTATTTTAGTGAAGAAGTAAAGACAGAGGAATTAGAAATACAAAATTTGTGTATTAAAGATGTAATAGAAGGGAAACCATTTGAAATAAAAAAAAGGAATACATTACAAGAAGAAAAACAAGATGAAAAACAAGATGAAAAACAAGATGAGCAAGAGATAGACGATGATTTACCAAAAACTCCAATCGAAGAGTTAGATTTATCAGTGCGTGCATATAATCGTTTAAAGAGGTTAGGTATTGATACAGTTGAACAATTGAAAAGTAAGTCAGAAGATGAGACAATGCAAACTGGACTAACTAAGAAATGTTTTGAAGAAGCTATAGAAAAAATGCATTCTATGGAATTAGATTTTTCTAGTGAAGACGAGGAACCAAAATTAGAAGATATGATTGAAAATCAATTACAAAATATTGCAAATCAAGAACAAAAAACAGATGAAAACAGCGTAAATGCTGAAAATACCG
>CAMNMV010000055.1 GCA_946545015.1 uncultured Clostridium sp. | reverse complement strand
TGTTATACCTTTGTTTCCTTTTTTAAACATCTTTTGTTTTCCTCCCTTTTTATTTTTTCTTTATATTTTAATTTAAAGTATTTTTATTTCTCTTTATTAATTCATACTTTGAAATTTTAATAACTAATTTAAACACAAAAAGACAGTAATTTATGCACAATTATTTTGTACATAATTACTATCTTTATTATAATTATTTAATTTTAAGCTCATTAAACCAACTACATTTTTAGTGTAGTTTTCTTCTATTTTATTTAGTAAAGAATATCCGTGTGTGTGTTACTTCCACAAGGGTTTGAGCTTTCTTCATATTTTTCTTCCTTTTCTTTTGTTTTTGATGTTTTAATTATATCAATACTAATTTATTTTAGCAAGAGTTTTCTTATTGTTTTTTACAATATTATATCTCTTTTCAACAGTTTATCTTTAACAATTCCTATTCCAACAAATTCACTGTCGTTATAAATTCTATATACTTCATTGGCTTTTTCAGTAGATAGTTTTACACCATTTAAGAATAGTTCTAACTTTCTATTGTTTAATTCTATTTTATCTTTGTTTTTAAATAGTTTTTCTATCGAAATAAAGTGTTTTTCAAAGAATTCTTCATTTTCAATATTTTCTTCAATATCTTTAATTGTAACAGTATCTTTTAATTCAAATTCTCCAACTTTTATTCTTTGTAATTCTTTCATAAATCCTACTGTTCCAAGTTTTCCAGCTATGTCTTCGCACAAGCTTCTTATATATGTACCTTTTGAACAACTAACTTCAAATTCAATTTGTAAATTTTCTTCATCAATATTTAATAGTTTTATATAGTATATTTCTATATTTCTTGGTTCTATTTTTACTTCTTGTCCTTTTCTTGCATATTCATAAAGTTTTTTCCCATTAACCTTTATTGCTGAATATATTGGAGGAATTTGTTGTTGTTTTCCTATAAATGTTTCAAATGTTTTTTCTATATTGTCTTTTTCAAAAGTATCTTTTGACACTTCTTTTTCTTCTATTATTTCTCCTTCTATATCTGCAGTTGCAGTCTTTTTTCCAAATTCTAATTTCACTTTATAAATTTTATCATGGTTTATTAGATATTTTGAACAAAGAGTACCTTTTCCGACAAGCAAAGGTAGGACACCTGTTGCCATTGGATCCAATGTCCCAGTATGTCCTACTTTTTCATTTAAAAGCTTTTTAATTTTATATACTACATCATGTGATGTGTATTCTTTTTCTTTATTTATTAAAATAATTCCATTCATCTATTTTAATACCTTCTTTAATTCTTTTAAAAGTTTTTGTTTTACTTCTTCTACAGTTCCTGTAATTTTTGCTCCAGCTGCTCTTGGGTGTCCGCCACCTCCGAACATTAAACATACATCTGAAACATTAATATCTCCTGTTGAACGCATAGAAACTTTATATTCTTCTTTTGGAGAATCTGTTTGTCTTATAAATATTGAAACTTCAACCCCTTCAAGATTTCTTCCTATTTCTACTAACCCTTCATGATCTCCAGGTTTTGCTCCAACTTCTTCTTCATCATCTTTATTTATATATGTAAAAGTAATTTTTCCATCCTCTAAAATTTCCATTCTGTCAAATACTCTTTTTGATAATTCAAAATGTGCTCTAGTTACTGTTTGTAAAACTCTTTTATATATATCTGATACATTTACACCTTTTCTTAATAAATCAGCTGTAAATTCAAATGTTTCTGCTGTTGTTGCAGGATATTTAAATCCGCCTGTATCAGTGATTATTCCTGTAAGTAAGCAACTTCCTATTTGTTTATCAATATTGATGTTGTAATTATCAAATATTCCTGCTAATATTTCACAACATGCTGGAGATACTGGATTTACAAAATTCAAATCTCCAAACATATTATTACTTCCATGGTGATCTATAACTACTGTTCTTTTTGCATTTTCAAAATATTCTTCTCCTGCAATTCTTTTAGATGTAGCACAATCTACAGATATAGCTAAATCATATTTTTCTACATCTGATGATTGTTTAACGTCTTTAGTTCCAGGTAAAAAATTAAATACTTCTGGAAATTCAGGTATAACTACATCAGGTTTCTTTCCTATGCTTTCTAATGCAAGCTTCATAGCTAAGCTACTTCCAATTGCATCTCCATCTGGAGATTCATGAGTTAATATAACTATGCTCTCTGCTTTTTCAATTTCTTTAAAAATTTCATCTAATGTCATAGATTTTTTCCTCTCTATTCTTCTTCATCATTTTTCTTAACATCTTTCATAATATCTTTTAAAATTGAATCAATTCTTGCACCATATTCTAGTGAATCATCTAATTCAAATATTATTTCAGGTGTGTTTCTTAAATTAACAGTTCTTGCTAATTCTGATCTTACAAATCCTGCTGATTTTTTTAATCCTGCTAATGTATCTTTTAAATTTTTAGAATTTAATATACTTACATATACTTTAGCAAATTTTAAATCTTGTGTTACTTTTACTTTAGTTACACTAATTAAACCAGTAACATTTGGATTTTTTAATTTATTATCAATTATACTGCTAATTTCTTTTCTGTATTCTTCATTGATTCTTTCAAATCTATTGTTATTACTTGGCATTTTTTGCCTCCTATCTTTTTATTTCTTCCATAACAAAAGCTTCTATAATATCTCCAACTTTTATATCATTATAATCTTGAATTTGTGCTCCACATTCAAATCCTTTTGTAACTTCTTTGGCCTCATCTTTAAATCTTTTCAATGTTGCTAAATGTCCTTCATGGATAACAACATTATCTCTTATTATTCTTACTCCTGCATTTCTTTCAAGTTTTCCTGTTAATACAAAACATCCTGCAATTGTACCAACATTTGAAATCTTGAATGTTTCTCTAATTTCTGCTGTTCCTATTAATTTTTCTTCAAATTTTGGAGCAAGCATTCCTTTTAATGCTGCTTCTACATCTTCAATTGCTTGATATATTACTGAATATTGTTTAATTTCAACTTCATCTTTGTCAGCCATATCTTTTGCTGCTGGATTTGGTCTTACATTAAATGCAATAATAATTGCATTTGAAACTTTAGCAAGTGTAACATCTGATTCATTTACAGCTCCAGCTGCAGCATGTATAACTTTTACTTTAGCTTCTTCATTTTGTAATTTTCCAAGTGATTGTTTTACAGCTTCAACAGAACCTTGAACATCAGCTTTTATTATTAAGTTTAATTGTTTTAATTTTCCAGCTTCCATTTGACTAAATAAATTATCTAATGTTACTTTTGTAGCTGCATTTATTGCCTTTTCTCTAGCTTGATTCTTTCTCTTTTCAATTAGGTGTTTTGCCGTTTTTTCATCTTTAACCTCATAGAATGTATCTCCTGCTTCAGGAACATCTGTTAATCCCATGATTTCAACAGGTGTTGATGGTCCAGCAGATTTTACTTTCTTACCTTTATCATCTTTCATAGCTCTAATTCTACCAATTGATGATCCAACAACTATTGTATCTCCAACATCTAATTTTCCTCTTTGTACTAACATTGTTGCAATAGCACCTTTAGTTTTATCTAATCTTGCTTCAATAACTGTACCTTTAGCTTGTTTATTTGGATTAGCTTTTAGTTCTAATACATCAGCTTCTAATAATACCATTTCTAACAATTGATCAATATTTTCACCTTTTTTAGCTGAGATTGGAACATAAATAGTATCTCCACCCCATTCTTCTGGTACTAATTCATAAGTCATTAATTCTTGTTTTACTTTATCAACATTTGCATCTGGTAAATCTATTTTGTTTACAGCAACTATAATTGGTATTCCTGCTGATTTAGCATGGTTTATAGCTTCTATTGTTTGAGGCATTACGCCATCATTTGCTGCAACAACAAGTATTGCAATATCTGTAATTTGAGCACCTCTTGCACGCATTGCAGTAAATGCTTCGTGTCCAGGTGTATCTAAGAATGTAATTTCTCTATCATTAATTTTTACTTTATATGCACCAATTGCTTGTGTAATTCCTCCAGCTTCACCTTCTATTACATTAGTTTTTCTTACTGCATCTAGAAGTGATGTTTTACCATGGTCTACGTGTCCCATAACTACAACTACTGGTGGTCTTACAACTAACTCTTCTTCTTTATCTTCAGAATCATCAAATAATATATCTTCTTCTGTCACAGTTTCTTTTTTAATAGCTTTAACACCAAATTCTTCTGAAACTAAAAATGCTGTATCAAAATCTAATTCATTATTTAATGTTGCCATTATTCCATATCCCATTAATTTTGTAATAACTTCTGAAGCTGTCTTTTTAAGTTCAGCAGCTAAGTCTTTAACAGTTATTACTTCTGGAATTGTAATTTCTGTTAATTTGAATATTTTTTGTTTACTTGGTTGTTGTTCTTGATTATCTTTTTGTTTTTTCTTAGTTTTTCTATTTCTTTGAGTTGATAGATCATAATAATCTAGCATTCCTCCATCACTTTCATCGTCAAACATACTAGATAATCTATTTGATTGTTTTAAACTTTTTAATTTTCCTTCATCAAAGCTATTAGAATTTCCCTTTTTATTTCTTCCCTTTTTAGCAACTCTATTTTCATCAAACTTGTTATTATTTTTTTGTTTATCAATAGATTTATTATATTCTCTAACATTTTCTTTTTCAGGAATAGTTTCTGCCATTATATTTTTAATATTTTTTTCTATTCCTTTTTCATCTAATGGTCTTCTTGAATTATTATTAAATCTATTTCCATTATTATTACCAAATCCAGATTTATTATTAAATTTATTATTATTGTTGTTATTTCTATTATAATTATTTTGTCCTTGATTTTGACCATTTCTAAAATTATTATTTGGTCTTCTATCTCTATTATCAAAATTTCTATTATTTTGATAATTTGAATTCTGAGTTTGATTTGGATTTGGTCTTCTATCTTTATTGTCAAAATTTGAATTTGTTTGGATATTTTCTGAATTTGTAGAAACATTTTTAGAAACTTCAGGTTTATTTTCAGTTTTCACTTCTTTTTCTACATTTGTTTTAACTGGTTCTTTTTCAACTACTTTAGGTTGTTCTTCTTTTACTTCTTCTTTTTTAGTTTTAATTCCAAATAATTCGTTTACAGTCATTGGTTTGTTAGGTTTATTTCTATACACAATATTATAATCTTTATTTTGTTTTCTTTCTACAAATCCAATATTAGAATTATTATTCTTTGTTTCTTTTACTTGTTTTTCTTCTTTCTTTTTAGCTTGTTCATTATCAGTTATTATTACTTCTCTTCTAATAATAACTGGTGCTTTTTCTTCTTCTTTTACTTTTTTAGAAGGAACTGTTTTTTCTGTTTTTTCAACTTTTTTCTTAAAACTATCTTCTATTTTCTTTGCTTCTTCCTCACTAACACCACTTAAATGTGTTTTTACATCAATTTTAAGTTGATTTGCTCTTTCTATTACTTCTTTACTGGTTAAGCCTAGCTTTTTAGCTATTTCATGTACTTTTATCTTACCCAATAATTTCACCCCCATTATATATTCTTTGAATCTCATTTGCTATATTGACATCTTTTACAGCAAAAATTGCTTTGTTTTCTTTCCCAATAGCTTTACTAATTTCTTGCATATTTCCATCTAAAATTAATAAAACATTATATTCATCGCATAATTTTTGGAATTTTTCTTTAGTTCTATCTGAAGCATCTAAAGTTACTATAACTAATTTTGCTTTTTTCTTTATAATTTCTTCTTTTACACTATCTGCTCCAAAAGATATCGTTCTAGCCCTTGCAGACAGTCCGAAGCAAACCTAATATTTTCTTATCTATCAAGTATTACACCTCTTAAATCATTATATATTTCTTCTGAAATCTTCATTTCAAAAGTTTTTTCTATTCTTTTACTTTTTATTGCTTTTTCTAAACATTCTTCTGAATCACAAATATATATGCCTCGTCCTTCTTTTTTTCCTGTTTTATCAATTGATATTTCATTTTGTTTATTTTTTACTATTCTTATCAATTCTTTTTTGTCTTTTTTTTGCATACAACCAACACATGTTCTTTGTGGCAGTTTATTCATATATTTGTCCTCCTAATATATTTACTAAAAACAAATTAATTTTATTCTTCGTTTTCATCATTATTTTCATTTTGAGCATCTTCTAACATTTGTCTAAATTGTGTTTCAGATTTTATATCAATTTTCCAATTTGTAAGTTTTGCTGCAAGTCTTGCATTTTGTCCTGATTTACCAATTGCTAAAGATAATTGATCATCTGGTACAATTACTTGTGCAAATTTTTCATCTTCTTTTATATCAACAGCAAGTATTTTTGCTGGTAATAATGCAGAAGAAATATATATTGATGGATCTTCGTTCCATTCTATAACATCTATTTTTTCACCATTTAATTCATTGATAACATTTTGTATTCTTACACCTTTTTGTCCTACACAAGAACCAACTGGATCAATGTTTGGATCTGGTGAATATACTGCAACTTTACTTCTATAACCAGGATCTCTAGATACACTCTTTATTTCAATTACACCTTCATATATTTCTGGTATTTCAAATTCT
>CAMNMV010000054.1 GCA_946545015.1 uncultured Clostridium sp. | reverse complement strand
TCTATTAGTAATGATCATATTGTTTTTACTGCTGTATCTGAATTTCAAAAAGATATGATTGAAAATAAATATAATAGTCTTCTATTAAATACTTTAAGTTATATAACTAATAAAAATTGGACATTTTCAGTTGTAGACTTATCAAAAGAAGATGACGAAGCAGAAGAAGTAATAATTGCAGAAAAAAAATCAAATGTATCAGAAACAGAACTTGAATCTAATCATTCAAGCTTAAATCCAAAATATACTTTTGAAACTTTCGTTGTAGGAAATAATAATAGATTTGCTCATGCTGCATCTCTTGCAGTAGGTAATTCTCCAGGTAATTCTTATAATCCTTTATTTTTATATGGGGGAGTAGGTCTTGGAAAAACTCACTTAATGCATGCTATAGGTAATCGTATATTAGAAGATAATAGATTAAGTAATGTTTTATATGTAACTTCAGAAAAATTTACAAATCAATTAATAAATGCTATAAAAGATAATAAAAATGAAATATTTAGAAATAAATATAGAAATGTTGATGTTTTATTAATAGATGATATTCAATTTATTGCAGGTAAGGAAAGAGTTCAAGAAGAATTTTTCCACACTTTTAATACTTTATATGAAGATAGAAAACAAATTGTTATATCTAGCGATAAGCCACCAAGAGATATTCCATTTTTGGAAGATAGATTAAAATCAAGATTTGAATGGGGATTACTTGCTGACATCTCCTGTCCAGATTATGAAACTCGTTTAGCCATACTTAGAAAAAAAGCACAAGATGAAAATGTTGTAATAGATGATGATATTCTTTCAAATATTGCTAATAAAATTGATTCAAATATTAGAGAGTTAGAAGGAGTATTCAATAAAATAGTAGCAAGAGCATCTTTAATTCATTCACCAATTACTATAGAATTTGCAGAAAATATTATAAATGAATTTAAAGCTGAAAGTGAAAAAGTTATTTCAAGTGAATTTATTAAAGAAACAGTTGGAAAATATTTCAGTATTGATCCAAATGATTTATCTGGAAATAAAAGATCTGCAGAAATTGCTTTTCCAAGACAAATTGCTATGTACTTATGTAGAGAAGTTGCAAATATGTCTTTTCCAAAGATAGGATCTGATTTTGGAAATAGAGATCATTCAACAGTAATGCATGCTTATAAAAAAATACAAAAAGAAGTTAAAGAAAAAAATAATACAAAATTAATTGTGGAAAGTGTTAAAAACATAATTACAGATACAAAAAATAATTAAACAATTATTAATATAAATACTTTTAAAAATTTTATTAAAATTTGTGTTTGTAAAAATAAATGTTTGCTTTAAAAAATGTCGTAAGTTCTTACGGAACAAGTACATTAGATTTCCACACCATATTGTTAATTAGCTGTTTAAAATTTGTGAATTTAGAAACTTTACACAATTATTACAAACCGATGTGGATTACTTTTCCAATTTTCCACAAAATTATACACTTAATTTTTACTAGGGTTTGTACATATCAACATAGTTTTCCACAGTTTCAACAGTACCTAATACTATTACTACTAAAAATATTATATAAATTTAAAAGGAGGACGTGAAAATGAAATTCATTTGTTATAAGGATAAAATCCTTAAAGCTCTTAATTCCGTAGTTAAAGGAGTAGCTTCTAAAACTACAATGCCTATATTAGAAGGTATATTAATTCAAACTAATGATAATGAAATTAAATTAACAACTTATGATTTAGAAATAGGAATAGAATATATTATAGAAAGTGAAGTAAAAGAACAAGGAAGTATAGTTGTAAATGCTATAATGTTTAGTGAAATAATAAGAAAATTACCAGATACACAAATTAGTATTTCTGTTAATGCTAATAATTTATTAGAAATAGAATGTGAAGGTTCTTTATATAAATTAGCAACTATGAATCCTGATGAATTCCCTGAACTACCTAAAATAGAAGTAGAAAATGGGGTAGAATTAGAACAAATTAATTTAAAAAATATGATAAAGAAAACTATTTTTGCTGTTAGTATGGAAGAAAGTAGACCTATTTTTACAGGATGTTTATTTGAAATAGAAAATAATAAATTAAATTTAGTTGCTGTTGATGGATTTAGATTAGCAATGAGAAGTATTTTCTTAAATAAACCAACTCAAAATTTTAGTGCTGTTATTCCTGGAAAAACTTTAAATGAAGTAAATAAAATATTAACAGATTCTTTTGATACTATTAGAATAGGAGTTTCAAAAAATCAAGCATTATTTGAAATGGAAAATTGTAAAATAGTAACTAGAATATTAGATGGAGAATTTTTAAATTATAAAAATGTAATTCCAAGTAATTGGGATACGAGAATATTAGTAAATAAAAATAGTATTCAAAATAGTTTTGAAAGAATTAGTTTAATATCTGCATCAAGTGTTGAAAAAGAAAAGAAATATCCTGTAAAAGTTAATGTTGATATAGGAAAAGTTATTATTTCTTGCACAAATCAAACAGGTGATGCAAAAGAAGAATTGTATGTTTCAACTGAAGGAAAAAATTTGGAAGCAGGATTTAATCCAAAGTATTTCTTAGATAGTTTAAAAGCTATAGATGATGAAAATGTTTATATAGAATTTGGAACAAGTATTTCACCTTGTTTAGTAAAATCAACAGAAAATAATGATTATGTTTATATGATTTTACCAATTAGATTAAAAGAAGACTAATGTTTTGCACAATTGGAGAACAAAATGTGGATAAATAATGTTAAAATAAAAAATTTTAGAAATTATATAGATGAAGAAATTTCATTAGATAAAAATATAAATGTATTTTATGGAGAAAATGCTCAAGGAAAAACAAATATAATAGAATCAATATTTTTATGTGGAATGGGAAAGTCTTTTAGAGCTAAAAAAGATTCAGAAATGATAAATTTTGAATCACAAAATTCTATTATAGAAGTAGAATTTGAAAAGACTGATAGAACAGGAAAAATAAAAATAGAATTAGGTACAAGAAAAAATATTTATTTGAATGGAATTAAATTAAAAAAATTAAGTGAATTATTAGGAAATATTAATTTAGTAATATTTACACCAGAAGATATAAATATTTTAAAAGGTTCTCCACAAAATAGAAGAAGATTTTTAGATATAATGATTAGTCAATTAAGACCCAATTATTTAAATTGTTTAACATTATATTTAAAAACATTAGAACAAAGAAATAATTATTTAAGACAAATAAAAGATGAAAGAAAAGATGAAAGTCTTTTAGATATATGGGATGAAAAATTAGCAGATTATGCAATAAAGATATATGAATATAGAAAAGAATTTATAGAAAAAATAAAAGAAAAAATAAAAAAAATACATAATGAAATTACTGAAAATAAAGAAAATATTGAAATTGAATATGTTTCAATGTGTAAAGAAAAAAAAGAATTTTTACAGTTTTTAAAAGAAAGAAGAAAATTAGATATTATAAAGGGGTTTACAACTAGGGGAGTTCATAGAGATGATTTTATAATATATATAAATGGAAAAGAAATAAATATTTATGGATCACAAGGACAAAACAGAACAGCAATGCTTTCTTTAAAACTTTCAGAAGTTAAAGTTGTTTATGATGAAATAGGGGAAGAACCAATTTTATTATTAGATGATTTCATGTCTGAATTAGATGGAAAAAGAAGAAAAAGTTTTTTAGAGAATATAAATAATACACAAGTAATTATAACTTGTACTGAAAAATTACCTCTTGAAAATTTAAAATCTTTCTCGTATAATGTAAAAAGTGGAAAAGTTTATAATGATAATACAATATAAATAAGACAAAATAGGAGGAAAACAAATGGAAAAGTATGAGCACAAATATGGTGCAGAACAAATTCAAGTATTAGAAGGTCTTGAAGCTGTAAGAAAGAGACCAGGTATGTATATAGGAAGTACATCTGTCAGAGGATTACATCACTGTGTATATGAAATTGTAGATAACTGTGTTGATGAAGCATTAGCTGGTTATTGTACAAATATAAAAGTAGAAATAGAGCCTGGAAACATTATTTCCGTAGAGGATAATGGTAGAGGAATACCTGTTGAGATACATCCAAAAACAAAAATATCTACTGCTGAAACAGTTTATACAGTATTACATGCTGGTGGAAAGTTTGGTGGAGATAGCGGTTATAAAGTATCTGGTGGACTTCACGGAGTTGGTGCATCTGTTGTAAATGCTTTATCTACCTGGACAGAAGTTACAATAAAAAGAGATGGTGGACTTTATCAAATGTATTTTGAAAAAGGAAAAACAGTAAAACCATTAGAAAAAATAGGTGAAGCGACAGGAACAGGAACAAAAGTTAGATTTTTGGCAGATGATACAATTTTTGAAAGCCTAGAATATGAATATGAAGTTTTAGAAAAAAGATTTAGAGAAATGGCATTTTTAACAAAAGGATTGAAAATTTCTATAGAAGATAAAAGAGTGGATCCTGTCCAAAAAGCTGAATTCTGTTTTGAAGGTGGATTAAATTCATTTGTAGAATATTTAAACAAAAATAAAGAAAAATTACACAAAGCACCTATATATATTGAAAAAACAGATGGTGAAGTACCTGTTGAAATAGCTATTCAATATACAACTTCTTATTCAGAAAATATTTATTCATTTGTAAATAATATAAATACAATAGAAGGTGGAACTCATTTAGAAGGATTTAAAAGATCTTTAACAAAAGTTTTTAATGATTATGCAAGAAGTCATAATATATTAAAAGATAAAGATGCAAATCTTATGGGAGAAGATATTAGAGAAGGTATAACAGCTGTAATATCTGTTAAAGTAAAAGAACCTCAATTTGAAGGACAAACAAAAACAAAATTAGGAAATAGTGAAGTAACAGGAATTGTTCAAAGTGCTATGAATGAAGCACTATCAGCATTTTTAGAGGAAAATCCTTCTATTGCTAAAGCTGTTCTTGAAAAATGTATAAGTGCATCTCGTGCAAGAGAAGCAGCAAGAAAAGCAAGAGAACTAGTAAGAAGAAAAAGTGCATTAGAAACATCAACACTTCCTGGAAAACTTGCTGATTGTAGTAGTAAAAATCCTGAAGAATGTGAAGTATATATAGTTGAGGGAGACTCAGCTGGAGGAAGTGCAAAACAAGGTAGAGATAGAAAATATCAAGCAATTTTACCATTATGGGGAAAAATGCTTAATGTTGAAAAATCTAGAGCTGATAAAATATATAATAATGATAAATTGCAACCAGTAATTTTAGCCGTTGGTGCTGGAATTGGTGCTGATTTTGATATAACAAAAATAAGATATGGAAAAGTAATAATAATGGCTGATGCCGATGTTGATGGAGCACATATTAGAACATTATTATTAACATTCTTCTTTAGATATATGAGACCTCTAATAGAAAATGGAAATGTATATTTAGCGCAACCACCTTTATATAAATTGTCTAAAAAAGGAATGGAAGATATTTATTGTTATACAGATGAAGATTTAGAAAAATCATTTAAAGATCTAGAAGAAAAAGGGGTCGCTAGAGATACTTTATCAATTCAAAGATATAAAGGTTTAGGAGAAATGAATCCTGAACAATTATGGGAAACAACTATGGATCCTGAAAGAAGAATTATGGTAAAAGTAACAATGGAAGATGCAATAAAGGCAGATGAAATATTTACTCTTTTGATGGGTGATGAAGTTGAACCAAGAAGAGAATTTATAGAGAAAAATGCTAAATATGTTAAAAATCTAGATATCTAATTCTTAAATGAAAATAATTAATAAAAATTTAATGGCATGCAAAATTTATTGCATGCCATTAATCATAAGGCTAATAACAATCTTTGCTAAAACTAATATACCTAATTTTCGAACCTAATATATATTGCTATATAAATAAGCCCTAAACCAAATATATTAATCATTTGCTCAACTATTAATACACCAAAAGTAGCTATATTCATCCAACGTGGGACTAATAACAACCACTAAATATATTAATTAGATATAATAATAATCTTAGCTCGAATATATTATCTATAATTTAACCATAAACCACAAATTAATTATAGCTTGCATACAAATAATATATTCTTATCGCCGAAATATAATAATATAATAAAATTATACTATTATATATCTTTGTCAAAATAATAATAAACTAAAATTTAATTTATTATCATTTTTGGCTTGACTATTATTAACCTTATGTTAGTATTATGCACAAAAAAAATTTTATTATTCAAAAAAATAAAATAATTAATTTGAAAATATATTGTCGAAATATGTCATACGATTTTTGTTGACAAAATAAATAAATACTTGTAAAATAATTTTCAAAAAAAGCGAGGTGAAAAAAAATAAAAAAAATAAGTACACAACAATGGATTCCAATTGATAAAATTTATCCAAATGGAATTATTAAACTAAAGAAAAATAAATTTATTAAAATATTAAAAATAAATCCTATAAATTATAATTTAAAATCGGATTTAGAAAAACAAGCAATTTTAAATTCTTATAAAATTTTTTTAAAAACCTGTGATTTTGATCTTCAAATTTTAATTCAAAGTAATAAAGAAAATTTAAATAATCATATTTTTAATATCGAAAAAAATATCCTCAAAAAAGAAAATAATTATTTAAAAAATATTAGTGAAAATTATATTAAATATATAAAAAAAATTAATTCATTAAATAAAGCATCATCAAAAGATTTTTATATTATTATTTCGAGTAAAATAGAAAGTAGAGAAAATATTGAGATTAATGAGATTATTGAAAATGAACTAAAGGAAAAATATTTTAAAATAAAAGAATGTTTATCTAGATGTGGAAATGATGTTTATGAAATTTTTAATTCTAAAGAAATTCTAAAATTATTTTATTCTTTTTTTAATACCAGAAAAAATTCAAAAATAATTAATTAAAAAACAATTAATAAAAAATAATTAATAAAAAATAAA
>CAMNMV010000053.1 GCA_946545015.1 uncultured Clostridium sp. | reverse complement strand
TGTATTCGTTGTGTTTACATTTGTTGTATTACTGTTTGTTGTATTGGTTTGTGGCACAGCATTTCCTTTAGAAATATCTGTAATAACTACATCTTTGCATGTAAATGTTGCTTTTAAATCTGAAGTACTAGATCCTGGATTTAATGCAAAGTTTTCGATTTTAAATCCTAATACTGTGTCATTTTCAATATCTGAAATAAAATCTATAATTCCTATATAACTTCCAGTTACTGTGAAATTTAAATTATAATGATTTTCACCAATTCCAGATAATAGATCCATTTTTAAAACAACACCTTCACTAGTTGCATGATTTCCTATTATTGTCCATAAATATTCAATTTCATATTTTTGATATTGATTAGCTGATTGTACTTGATCACCAGTACTTATTGTAACCAAATCATTATAATTTTTCTTTTCTTCTTCGAGTTTCTTAATATCACTTTCAATATTTTTTAGTGCATTTTCATATTCAGTACTTGCTAATATTGTAGCCTCTGATATACCAGCATCTAGTTCTTCACTTTTTGCTTGTATTTGGCTTATTCCTGGAATTTCAATTCCCGCAAATGCCAAACCTCTAAAAATTGTAAAAAAAGTTAATATTAATAGCAACCCCATAAGAATAGAAATCAGAAGTTTTTTCATGGTAATTCTCCTTCTATTTTTACTGTAACAGCTTCACCATCTTTTTGGCCAGCTGTTGAGATAACATCTTTTAAAATATTATCTTGTTTAATTTTTGCTTTAAAATATCCTAATTGTTCATATTTATCAGATTGAGCTGTTATTTCAATATGTTTATCTGAAGTATTTTGAATTGATGTTATTTGAACATTTTCTGGTACTATAAACATTATTTGATTTAATAAATTAGGTATTGCATTTCTTGTTTTTAGTCTTTCACTAGCCTTATCATTTATTTCTTGTAAATTCTTAATTAAGCTAGTATATTCATTTGTTTTAATTTTAATTTTATTATCATCAGCTTTCGCTAGCGATATTTGTGATTTTATACTTGCTATTCTTGCATCAACCTCATCTTGTTTTAATCTTAATTGATTATTTAATACCATTGCAAAAGCACAATAGATTATAAATAATAATAAAAATGTGTATGTTCCTCTAATTAGATTTTTTTCTACTTTATCTAGCCCTTCACCTAAATCAAATTTTATTTTTTTACCTTTTGGGGGTTTATTTTTATTTCCACCAATATCTTTAGTCATCCATTCAGGTAATTTATCTTCCAATGATTGCTTTTTAAAGTTCATATTTTGCAATCCTTCGCCAATCCCCAAAAGTGCTAATGAAATTGCTGAATTAACCTCAATATAATCTTTTATACTTATGTCTTTTGTATTTGTAATAAATTTAGGTCTTAAAATATCGCATTTTACATCTTCTAAATATTCTTGAAAATACAAATCAACATTATTTATTAATGCCGCAGTACCTGTTATATATACTCTATCAATTTTTTTATCAGTCTCATTTATTATTTTTTTAACTTGTCCAACTATATTGTATAAAACAGGCATGATATCTTCTAAATAGCTAACTTCTGTTTCTTGAAGATCACTTCCCTCAGATGTATAAATAGTTGTATTTTTGCACACCTCGTAACTTTTTGAATAAGAATTTTCTTTTATATTTATATTTTCAAGAATTTCTTTACTTCCACTCTCTAATCTTTGAACACTATTTATTTTTTGATCTATGATAGTTGTTATTGTAGTATGATCTTCTATATTAACTATAATAGCATTTTGTCTTTCTTCAAATTCTTGCAAATTTGATATTATCATTGGTACTGGAGCAATAGCTGCAATCTTATATCCTGAAAGCAATTGTTCCCTTTTATTTAATTCTATTTTATTATTTGATACATGAATTACTTTTAATTTTTGATTATCATCTTCATACGGAGTTATTGCATATCGTGTTTCAAAAACGTTTGGATTAAATCCTTTTTCAGCACAATAAGAGTCAAATTCTGTCTTTATTGCTTTTTGCAAATCTTTTTTTGAAAGTAACGCAAACATATCAAAATAATTGTAACTTTCGCCATTAATATTTACACTTATTGGAATATTATAGCTATATGTTTCATTAATTATTTGTGCTATTGTTTCATTCAATCCATCTTCAAAAAAACGTACACCAAAAGCTTCAACTTTTTTAACATCATGTTCTTTTGAAATTTTAGCATATTTAATTAAATTACTTTGTATAAATAACCCAAGGCAACTAGACATTTTCTTCTCCTTTTTTGGTTTTCTGTAATATTGTGTGTATATTGTTTGTTTTCAATACTTGAATAAATTTTATTATTTACCAATATATTCTAATTACATATATTTATTTTATATTTTTATGATAAAAAGTCAATAAGTTTAACTTAAATATCATCTAAATGTAATATGAGTGTAATATCTGTGTAATATAGTCGTTATGTAACTTTATTTTTGCAGTTTACAGATAAAGAATCCATCTTGTTCCTCATTTGGCACAATTTTTTTCATATCCATTATTTTGAAATTAGAATTATTTTTTAAAAACTTTTCTATAATATCTTCATTTTCTTCTTTCAAAATGCTGCATGTAGAATAAACAATTTCGCCATTTTTCTTCAAATATTTTGAACATTTTTCTAATATTTCATATTGTATACTTGAAATTTCCTCAATATCTTCTTTTTTCCTTTGCCATTTTATGTCAGGTTTTCTTTTTATTACCCCAATTCCAAGGCATGGAACATCAAGTAAAATTTTATCATATTTCTTTATATCACCAATTTCTTTGCTAGCATCTTGTATTTTTGTCTTTACTATATTTACACCTAATCTTTTGCAATTTTGTTCTATTAATTTTATTCTATGTTCATAAATATCCCATGCATCTATATTTCCATTATTTTTCATCAATTCAGCAATATATGTAGTTTTTCCACCAGGCGCACTACAAGCATCTAATACTATTTCACCTTCTTTTGGATTTAATACAAGAGCAGTTAATCCTGCAGATTCATCTTGGATTGTGAATAATCCATTTTTAAATTCTTCCATTTTTTCTATATTTTTTACATTATTTAAAATTAAAAAATCATCTAAAGTCCCATCTTTAAAATTAATTTCTTTATCTTTTAGTTTTTCTTTAAGTTCATCTTTATTCGTTTTTAAATTATTAATTCTAATTGTAAGTTCTGGTTTTAAATTTAAATTTTTACAAATTCTATCTACTTCTTCTATATTATTATTCTTTAATAATTCTTCTATAATCCATATAGGCATTGATTGTGTTTTTGAAATTTTTTCTTTTTCATTTTGAATTTCAAACAATTCTTCATAATCTTCTTTAGAAACCTTTCTTAAAACTGCATTTACAAATCCAATGCTCCCTTTATTCCCATATTTTTTGATAAATTCACACTTTCATCAACAGATGCATGTTTTGGTATTTTATCTAAAAATATTATTTGATAAATTCCCATTCTTAAAATATTTATAATCCATGGAGAAATCTTTTTTAATTTTATTTTCGAATACTTACTTATTATAGTATCTAATGTTAATTTCCAAGTTGTAACACCATACACAATTTGTGAAATTAATCCTATATCTTTATCATTTAACATTTTTCTATTTTTATTCAATTCATCATCTAATGTAATATTTGAATAAGCTTGTTCTTTATCAATTTTATATAAGCATTTTAATGCAATTTCTCTTGATTTATCTATCATATTCTTCTCCCTTTTTTCTTTCTATTTTATCTAAATCATTATTAGTATATACTTTTAATTTTAATAATTCAACTGTATAAAACTACTATTTTTGGTTAAAAATAATTATCAAAATGAAAGGATGATTTAATTTATGGATATTGAAAAACATTTAATACTTACTGGAAGTTCAGAAATTTCATGGAAAGATGCTATTGTTAAAACTATAGCAGAAGCTTCTAAAACAATTGATTATATATCTTCAGTAAAAATATTAAATCAACACGCCAAAATAGATGGCAATAAAATTTCTGAATACTTTGTTGATTTAGATTTAGGATTTATTTTAGATTTAAATAGAAAATAGAAAGGTGGTTTTTATGGATCCTACTCAAACAAAAAAAGAATATCAAGATTATGTTGATGAAAAAACTCCAAATTCCCCTCTTGCCAAAAATTTATTTAATGCATTTTGGACTGGAGGATTAATTTGTTCTATTGGGCAAATATTATTAAACATTTGTAAACAAAGAGGTTTTGATACAACAACATCAGGAACAATTGTATCTATTATATTAATTGGTTTAGCCGCATTTTTAACTGGATTAAATATTTTCAATAAAATAGGAAAATTCTGCGGTGCTGGCTCATTGGTCCCTATTACCGGTTTTGCCAATTCGATTGTTTCTCCTGCTATGGAATATAAATCTGAAGGATATGTTATGGGGGTCGGTGCCAAAATGTTCACAGTTGCAGGACCAGTTTTAGTTTTTGGAATTTCAAGTTCAATAATCGTAGGACTATTTTATTTAATTTTCAACACTCAATCAATTACTTTAGTATAAATTAAGGAGATGATTTTTTGCAAAAATTAGGAAAACAAACAATAAAATTTGACACTCCCCCAACAATTACTGAGTGTAGCAGTATAGTCGGTCCAAAGGAAGCTGATGGACCACTTTCAAAATATTTTGATTACACTCTAGATGATGAATTTTGGGGAGAAAAATCTTGGGAAAAAGCAGAAAGTAAAATCATAAAAGAAAATGTAAATACTTTAATTTCAAAATCAGGAGTTTCTACTTCAGATATAGATTTAGTTATAGCTGGAGATCTACTTAATCAGTGTATATCTTCTAGTTTTGGTTTAAAAGATTCTAATATTCCATATTTAGGTATTTTCGGTGCTTGTTCCACTTTTGTCGAAAGTATGAGTATAGGAGCTATTTGTGTAGAAGGTTTTGCTAAAAATGTAATTTGTGCCACTTCAAGCCATTTTTGTAGTGCTGAAAAACAATTTCGTTTTCCATTAGAACTAGGTAATCAGCGTCCACCATCTGCCCAATGGACTGTAACTGGTAGTGGAGCTGCAATGCTTAGCAAAAACGGAACAGGTCCTTATGTTACAGCCATTACTCCTGGAAAAATCCTCGATATGGGCATTAAAGATGCCAATAGTATGGGAGCTGCGATGGCCCCTGCATTTTGTGATACTTTACTTACTCACTTTCATGATACAGGAAGAAATCCTAGCTATTATGATGCAATTATAAGTGGAGATTTAGGTCACATTGGTAAAGAAATAGCAATAGAAATAATGCAATCACACGGATATAATATAAAATCAAATTATAATGATTGTGGAGTTATGATTTTTGATAAAAGTTCTCAAGATACTCACTCTGGTGGAAGTGGATGTGCATGTTGTGCTTCAGTCTTTTCTGGATATTGGTTCAAACAATTAAAAACAAAAAAAGTTAAAAAATTATTACTAATTGCTACAGGTGCCCTAATGAATTCAACAACATCTCAACAAGGCGAATCAATACCTGGAATCGCACATGCAATTAGTATAGAGTTATAAAATCGCTATAGAAAGGAATTTTTTTTATGAATATAGATTGGGCAAATGTTTTTGATTGGACACAATTGTTAAAGTGTTTTTTAGTAGGTGGATTTATCTGCTTAATTGGACAAATACTAATCGATAAGACCAAGCTTACCCCTGCTCGTATATTAGTTATTTTTGTAACTACTGGTGCAGTTTTAGGCGGGCTTGGATTATATCAACATTTAGTAGATTTTGCAGGAGCAGGAGCTACTGTTCCTCTTACTGGTTTTGGAAATAATTTAGCTAAAGGTGCTATTGAAGGAGTTAGAAATCAAGGAATAATTGGAGCTTTTACAGGTGGAATCAAAGCCGCTAGCGGTGGAATTGCTGCTGCAGTTTTCTTTGGATATATTGCTTCACTCATATCAAAGCCAAAAATAAAAAAACAATAGTAATGTTTTAATTACTATTGTTTCTTTTTATGCTCCTAATTCATTTTCATCATCTTTTCCTTTATTATTTTCTCTATTTTCTTCTTCATATTTTTTAACAATATCATTTTCATTTATTGAAGCATATTGTTTTTGTCTAAATTCTGCAGCTTTATTTTTATAACTTACACTTTCATTTGTTTTTTCATTTTCTTCACCACTATTTAATAAAAGCATCTCTTCCTTATCTTTTCCTGTAATTTTTCTTATAAATCTTTTTATAATGTCTTTAAACGTGTATTGAGATTTATTATATTCATCTATAAATAAATTCGTATCTTTTTCTTTTTCAAAATAATGTAATGGCAGTCCGTCTTCTATTTTGGTGGCATTTTCATTATAATAATTTTTATCGTAATTCTCATTTTTAAATACCTTACCATCTCCAAATGCTCCAACGATAAATTGAGTTGGTATTCCATGAAATCCGTCTGGTAATTTTTCAAATATACCTTGTTTTTCTTCTAATACTTTCTTAGGTATCTTTAAAAGAATTGATAAGTTGTCAGGCACTTTTTGATTCAAATTGCTATATGCCAATAATGTCCATAAATTATCACTATAGTTAACTGTATTTGTTAAGTTATTGCTCTCTTCATACATAGAAGTTTGGTTTCGTAGTCCTGTGTTAAAAAAAGCTTGGTGACCAATTCCCCATGTATTATGAATTCCAATTACACAATCCTCATCTCCATATTGAGTTAATAAAAAAGAAACTTGATCTGGTGTTAATTCTAGTTTTTTTGATAATTCTTTAAATTCACTTCTTCTGTTTTTTTCTCTTTTATCCATATGTTCCTCCAATATCATTTGTATAATTATATCATTTATAATAATAGTACTTATTTTCGTTAAAGTCAAATAAAAATCCATATAAATCAAATTTTATATTTTTCCAAATAATATTTTTTTAATTTAGAAAATAAAAAAAGCATATTAATTATGCTTTTTTTGCTATTTTTGCTATTTCTGCAAATGCTTTTTCGTCTGTTACAGCGATTTCTGCAAGCATTTTTCTGTTAATAGATACATTAGCTTTCTTTAATCCAGCGATTAATTTGCTATATGTTAATCCATTCATTCTTGCTGCTGCATTTATTCTTGTTATCCATAATTTTCTGAAATTACTTTTCTTATCTTTTCTTCCTACATAAGCATATCTTAAAGATTTCATTACTGCTTGGTTAGCATTTCTAAATCTATAATGTTTTGCTCCATAATATCC
>CAMNMV010000052.1 GCA_946545015.1 uncultured Clostridium sp. | reverse complement strand
TGTATAAGTATAAAAAAATATAATCATAAATAACATAGAAATAATTATTCCTAATGTTTTTGAACATATAAAATTAAAATATTCTTTTCCAAAATAAAAATATCCAATTATTATTGTAAGAAGCATTGGAAAAAATAACAATTTCAAATGTTCCCATGTACTTTCATTTACAGCTGAGAACATTCCAACTATTTTGTTTTCCCCACTCCATTTATATGTAAAATGTAATATTGTACCTAATATAAATGCAAATATAACACTAAATATTTGATAATATCTTATTTTAGACTTATTTATCATTATTATTCACCTCAATTAACTATATGCATTACTCTTATAGAAATATAAAAAAACAAGCTTAAAATCAAAAATAAGCTTGTTTTAGATTATAGTTATAAAATTTACTACTTATAAAAATTATAACATTTAATTGTATTTTCATGAATATATTTATTATCTTTTAAAAGTTCAGTTAATACATATCTTGATACTTCAACCATACCTTTATCTATATCTTGTTTTATTATATCTATAAAATTATTTGGTATATATATTTTATTTTCCTCAGTTGCATCTGCTAAATATATTATTTTTTCTAATATACTCATATCTTCTCTTCCTGTTGTATGAAATCTTACTGCATTTACCATATCATCTGTAAATCCATATTCGTTTTTACAAATATTTGCTCCAATTTTTGCATGAAGAAGATTTTTATTTAGTTTTTCTATATGATCTAATTCTATATTATATTTTTCGATATATACTTTATTTTCTTCATCAGTGAATTCTTTTGCAATATCGTGTATTATTGCAACTTTTTGTACCATTTCTATATCAACATTATATATTTTCGCATATTCTATTGCTCTTTTTACAACACCAATACAATGTCTAAATCTTTTTTCAGATAACTTTTGTTTAACTATTTCATATAACTCTTCATATGTTCTCATGTTTTTATTTTCTCCTATATTTCATATAAATTATGTATTATTTTATGTTTTGAATTTGTAACTTCATTTTCTCTATCCATTAATCTAACATAAAGTCCTTTTTCTTCAGCAATATCAAGCAATTTTTCATTATCATCTACAAATATTGCTTCACCTTGTTTTATATTGTAATCATTTATTGGATAATCAAAAAATACCCTTTCTCCTTTTGTTACACCATATACTGATGATATATATATTTTATCAAAATAATCATATATCTTATATTCTTTCATTAATCTATTGCAACATGGCCAATTATCTGACAGTAATAATAATGTGTATTTGTCCTTTAATTTTTTAAGTTCTCCTTTAACAGCATCGTACATTTTATATTTATCTGATCCATAAGTTATGTTATTAGCTATTTTCTCAACTATCTCTTTACTATAGTTTGGAAAATTTATATTTGATAAAACATTTTCATAAAAATCATAGAACATTTTATATTCTTCATCTAAAGTTTCTAATTTTCTTCCTACCATATAACTATATTCATCTATTTTTTCTAACAATTCTTCCCTATTTATTTCTCCATTTTCTACATATTTATTTAATAATGGTGTTATAAACCAATGTCCTGTAACAGGATATGCTAATACTTTTCCAAAATCTAATATAAGATATTTCTTTTCCATTTTAATTTCCTCTTTCTTAAAAATTTTATTAAATTTATTCAATTAAATTCTAGTTTTGTTTCTCACTTATGCATTTTAACATATATAATAATTTTTGTACATAAAAATTATTATATATTTTAGTATTGAATTAGATTTTTATTATGCTATAATTAATTCGTATTTAAGAAAAATATTAAAAACAATAAATGTAATAGAGGTACTAATAATGGGAGATATAAATGTATTTACAGGTCCAATGAAATGTGGCAAAACTCAAAAAATGTTAAATGAATTAGATAGACAAATGATTGCAGGAAAAGATATAAAAGTATTTAAACCAACTATTGATAATAGATTTGGAAATAATATTGTTCAAACGCGTTCTGGCAATAAAGTTGATGCAATAAATATTGATTCTATTGATGAACTTCAAAATTATAATGCAGATATTTATTTTATAGATGAATTTCAATTCCTTTCTGGGAATGTTGATACAATTGAAAAAATGGCAACTGAAGGTAAAAAGTTTTATATCTCTGGCTTAAATTTAACAGCTGAGAAAAAGACTTTTGGTAAAATGGGAGATTTAATGTGCTTAGCAGATAATGTCCAAATGATGACATCTATATGTGAAATTTGTAAATGCGAAAGTGCTATTTTCTCATATTTTAAAGGAACTAAAGATAGCGATATTCACATAGGAGATTCTGAATATATTCCTGTATGTAGATCTTGCTATAACAAATTAACTAAAAATATAAAATAAAAAGAGCGACTGTTGCCGCTCCTTTTTTGAGACTTACATTAGTTTAGTCATTTGCCCACTGGTTCTCATCAGCTTCAATCAGCTTTATTGCTGCTTTTGATTCAACGCTCATTACCTTAAGCTCTTTGACCTCTTCAAGTTTTTTTTCCAGGATGCGTTTGGTTTCCTCAAGAGAAGCCGAATCATTGGCATTCTCAAGTTTTGAAGTCCAAAACTCTTCATCGGCTATTGCTCTATCAAGAGCCGCTGAGATTATTAATGCCCGGTTTTTTGCCTCCTGAAGCTTCCAGTTAGTTTTCAATGCAGGACCATCTTTAATCATCATAACAATATTCCTCCTGTCAAATTGTCTCAAAATGCTTAGCCCTCATGGCTAAACTTATACACTTATTATAGCATAATTGAGTAAAATAGTCAATTTATGTAGACTTCAAGAGTTTTTTACACTGTGATTCTTGCTAAATGTTTTAGATAAAAATCTCTTTATTTTATTAAATATTGAATTTTCATTTATTACTGTTAAATCTGTAATATCTTGTCCATTTTTTGCCATAATTTTATTGAATTTTTCTTTTTGCTTATCATTAGATATATATAGTTGATATAAGCTTAGTAACATTGTTTTCGCATCAAATGATAATTTTGCTTCTAATATATTTGTATTTTCCGGAAATAATTTTCCAGCTGTTTTATCCATATTTTTCTTAATATAATTTATTTGCCATCTAGGTATAAGTTTATATTCTTCTTTAGGTAAATATTGTATTATTTGGTATACCTCAGAATATGCCCTACTATTCATCTTAAGTACCTCCATAATCGCATAAATTAAAAATATTTTTACACCATTTAATTTTATCATATAATAGTTAAAATTTAACAAATTTACTAAAACTTAATATAATTGCAATATTTTTGTAATAATTTTTAATATTTAGGCAACAAAAAAGTCCCCTAATGGAAGGGACTTTTTTGGAAACCATTCTGTATATGACAGTAGGTTAACGTTCAAAGCACTTTGTGGCCACAGTAAATGAGAAACAGTTGCTTTCCGGATCGACAGAATTCTCAATGAGATATTTACCAAATATCCTTTCCAAAAAATGTTCGTTTCTAAGAGCATTATGAAGAATACGATCTTCTTCATTAAGCACTTCTCCCGGCATTAAATCATTAGAAAAGATAACATACTTACCTCTTAATGAAAATTTTACGGAAAGACACCTATAATTAAATGGTGATTCAATCGTATAGCATTCTTCTACAGCAAGAAATACTTCCTCTCTTTTAGTAGTTGTATATAACACATCAACTGCTAACCAAATTTTATCAGTTAATCTGTCATCGTTTTCGGGTCCTTCATTTATTGCATTCTGCAGAAGGAACCCATCTACAATTCCGTATTCACCATCTGCATCATTTCTTGGTCTTGAAAGAATCTCCTTAATTGTTTCACAAGGGAGCCCTTCAATTGTCCGTATTGCGTGATTGTAGAGTTTTTTGAAGTACTCAAAAACTTCATTTTCCTGTGCCATTTCCCTAATTGCATCAATATTCATCTTGTACCTCCTGCCTAACGGCGGTTTCATTTGCTATGGGCGAATTCCCATATAGATAAATTATATCATATTATGTTAATTATTTCAAATTTGTTAAGAGTTTCGAGTTACAAATCTCATAAATTAAATTTTGATATTGTTTTATTAATTTTCTATAACTATCTATTGATATGTGCTCATTTACCTCATGTGCTGTTATAGGTCCAACACCTAAAATCATCTTTTTATTACCTTTTATAAGACTTGCTTCAGTCATAAAATTTGCTGTTTTGATTTCATCTATAAAGTCAATTTCATTTAAAAATGGTTCTATATCTTCTATAATATTTACATCTGCAGCATATTTTTTTGCTAAATTTTCTATTTTATCATTCAATTGCTTTTTATGTTCTTTCTTTACTGTTCTAAAATCTATAAATATTTCACAATTAGCTGGTATAGAATTTTTAGCAGATCCACCATTTATTATTCCAACATTCATCGTAGTATATGGTATTTCATATACTTTTTGCATATCTGGTTTTATATTATTATTATAAAACTCTTTTAATTCATATATAAAATCTACAGCATTTAAGTTTGCACTTATTCCTTTATCTGGAGTACTAGAGTGAGCTTTCAAACCTTTAAAGAAAATCTGATACTCTATAAGCCCCTTTCCTCCTATTAGAACTTCATTATTAGTTGGTTCTCCAAAAATCATATAATCTGGAAATTGTTCATTATTTTTAACTAATTCGTAAGTTCCTCCAAATCCAATTTCTTCATCATAAGTAAAATATAGTTTTAATCCATTTTTTAATTTGTTGAAATCAATTTTAGAAACAGCATCTAACATAGCTGCTATTCCGCCTTTCATATCACAAACTCCAAGTCCATATAGATATTCATCTTTTCTAGTTAATTCAAACGGATTTTTAAATTCTTTGATATATTCAACTGTATCTGTATGTCCCAAGAATCCTAATTTAGGATTTTCGCCTATGCTCATTACTAAATTTTTAGTTTTATATTCTGTTTTAAAGCCTAGTTTTAATAAATAATTTTCTATGTAATTTATAATTTCTTTATTTTCTTTATCTTTTATCGTATTAAATTTTACTAATTCTTTTAAATTTTTAAATTCTTCCATAATTCATTCCTCCATTTTCTTCTATAACTTTACCAGATACAATGCCTTCTTTTAAAATATTTGAATCTTTCTTTAAAGAAACATTAATACTATATCCTGATGGTTGTAATATTTCAAAATTGCTTTTATTTGTAATATAATTTTTATAAATTGATACCGCTAAACTTCCGCTTCCACATGCCGTTTCATAATTGAGTAATTATTTCCAAACACTACTGCTGTTTTGTTACCTCCTGGATTAAATATTTTATATCTAAATTCTCTCATCAT
Source organism: uncultured Clostridium sp. (assembly GCA_946545015.1). Classification (GTDB taxonomy): domain Bacteria; phylum Bacillota; class Clostridia; order TANB77; family CAG-508; genus CAG-269. The sequence continues at coordinate 2,294 of CAMNMV010000052.1, read as the reverse complement.
ATATCATTCCTTTCTTTTAATTGTTAATAAAAAAGATGTATGAGTAATTTCTTTTATAAAAATTTACTCATACATCTAATTTCGTTTTTATTTAACTTTTATCTATATTTTTCTTGTCTTATAATTTATAAAAGCACATGATTAAGACGTATGGGTAATTTACTCCATACGTGATGTCTATTATTAAATTTATTAATTTTAATATCTTTATTTCCAAATACTTTTACCATTATAATTACTCCTATATTTTTTAAATGTTTCATATTTCAATACCACCATTATATTCTTCATATTTATCTCTATTACTAATTATTGATTTATCAACATCAATTCTATAGTGCTGTATTATGCATTCGGTAGTTTCATCGTAGTTTTCTTTGAACAATATGCCACCTAATGCTTTCATCGTTCTAGCAGAAGCGGGATTATCTTTATCACAATCTAATAAAACTTCTTTTATTCCATGTTTTTGACAAACTAGCAAAGCTAAATACAGATTAACTTTATTATATCCTTTCTGCCTCTCGGTAGGTCTAATACTATATCCGATATTTCCTCCAAATTTTATTAATTTTTCATTTAAAACTAATCTGATATTAATCATTCCTATAATTCTATCATCATTTTCTCTTATTAGAAAATATGTTTCAGCAGGTACGAATTCTTCATTTGGTATTTTATTCCTATCATATTCAAGTTTATCTAACCAACCATCATAATCATCTAAATGTCGACATAGTCCACCTACACCATGTATTTTAGAATTATATTTATAAAATTCTTGTATATAGTCTATAGCTTGTCTTTTATATTTTTTAGTAGGTTTTACCAATTTTAATTTTTCCATAATAATTTCTCACTTCTTTCTATATATATTATTAAAAAAATAAGCCTTGCAAAAAGAATCTTTAAGACTCCTTTGCAAGACTTCTATATCTTACTTCGTGTAAACAATTATTTCTATAATTAATTGTCCTTTACCGCTCAGAATTTAGTTCCTAGATAAACTCTTAAATATTGTTTCATATTTTAGCATATAATTTTTCATTTGTCAAATTTTTAAAATTATCCTAATGCAACATCAAGTATCATCATTATTATAAACCCTATACTTACTCCTATTGTTCCAATTTCTGTGTGCTTTCCACTTTGTGCTTCTGGTATTAGTTCTTCCACTACAACATATATCATAGCTCCTGCTGCAAACGATAAAAAATAAGGAAGTATTGGCACAACTAGATTTGTTAATGCAATTGTTATTAAAGTAGCAATAGGTTCTACAATTCCAGACAAAGTACCATACCCAAAGGCTTTTATTTTACTTTTGCCTTCATTTTTTAAAGGCATAGATATTATTGCTCCTTCTGGGAAATTTTGTATTCCAATTCCTATTGCTAATGCAATTGCACTGCTCATTGTTATTCCAGCATTTCCAAGTAATGCCCCAGCAAATGCAACACCTACAGCCATTCCCTCTGGTTGAGGTTAATTTAGAGTGTAGTTTTGCTTTGTTAAATTTTTAGTTTTTAATTATATTATTTTTCATTGATTATATTTTTAAATTCTTTTAATTTATTCAATTTTTTAAAATTAAAGTATATATCTATCTCTTTATTTTGATGTACTTCAATTCTATTTATTAGTAGTTTCATAAGCTCTGGAGTTGGCTTATCTAATGATAAATATTCTTTTATTAGCTTTTTAATTTCTTCGTCATTATTCCCTGTCACATCTTTTTTCAATTTTTCTAATTCTGTATACTCTTTTTCTTTTTGCTTAATATCATCTTGAAATTTATTATATAATCTATCATACATTTCTTCTGTTATCTTATTTTCTAGCTTATCCATATACATTTTATCTATATTACCATTTATAATAAGTATATCTTTCTTTAATTTATCTTGCAAAACATTGTAATCAACAGTTGCATTGCTATTTTTCATATTTAATTCAATTTTTCCTTCATCTATATCTTTAAACAAATTTCTTAAATACGTAAGTATTGTGTTTTCAAATCTTGTATAGTTAAATCCATGTGCAGTACAAACTTTTAATTTTGAAAACCTACGATAATAACTACAAATCATCCCCCAATTATTTCTGTCTTTTTTTATGCCTATCTTATGCTTACATTCATAACAAATCATTAATCCATCTAAAAGAAAGTAATTTTTCTTTTCCGCTCTTATATAATTTTGAGCTATTTGCATCTTCTGTATGCAATCAAATTTTGAAGTTTCTATAATTGGCTCGTGAGTATTTTCTACAACATACCATTGTTCTTCTGGATT
>CAMNMV010000051.1 GCA_946545015.1 uncultured Clostridium sp. | reverse complement strand
ATATTACAGATGAAATGGTAAAAGATGCAGAAACAATAGATAAAGTATTTCCAAAGATATTAGAATTTCTAGGAGATGTAAATAGCACAGTAATAGTTGCACATAATGCAAATTTTGATGTTGGATTTTTAAAACAAAATGCAATAAATTTAGGATATGAATTTGATTATACATATTTAGATACTTTAAGTTTGGCAAAAGACTTATTTCCAGATTACAAAAAATATAAATTAGGCAAGATAGCAGAAAATTTAGGAATAAAAGTTGAAGTTGCTCACAGAGCACTAGATGATGTTGATACAACAGTAAAAGTATTTAGAGTAATGATGGATATGTTAAAAGACAAAGGGGCTAAAACAGTAGATGATATTGATTTATTAGCAGCTGATGAAGAAACAAAGAAAGAAGAATACAAAAAATTAAAAACATATCATGCAATTATTTTAGCCAAAAACTATGTAGGATTACGTAATTTATATAAATTAGTTTCTCTTTCACATTTACATTATTTTTATAGAAAACCAAGAATATTAAAAAGCTTATATAAAAAATATTCAGAAGGTTTGATATTAGGTAGTGCATGTGAAGCAGGGGAACTATATCAAGCGATAGAACTTGGAAAAACAGATGAAGAAATAGAGGAAATTGCAAATGATTATGATTATTTAGAAATTCAGCCAATAGGAAACAATGAGTTTTTAATTAGAAATGGTACGGTTCCTGATGAAGAAGCTTTAAGAGATATAAACAGAAAAATAGTTGAATTAGGAGATAAGCTTGGAAAACCAGTTTGTGCTACATGTGATGTTCATTTCATGGATCCGCAAGATGAGATATATAGAAGAATATTAGAAGCTGGGCAAAAATATGATGATGCAGATAATCAAGCGCCTTTATATTTAAGAACAACAGAAGAAATGCTTGAAGAATTTAAATATTTAGGAGAAGAAAAAGCTTATGAAGTTGTAGTAACAAATACAAACAAAATAGCTGATATGTGTGAACAAATAAGCCCAATATCTCCTGAAAAATGTCCTCCTCATATTCCAGGATGTGAAGAAGATATAAAAAATATAGCTTATAAAAAAGCATATGAATTATATGGAAATCCATTACCAGAAATAGTGGAAACAAGATTGGCAAAAGAATTGGATTCAATAATAAGTAATGGATATTCTGTTATGTATATAATTGCTCAAAAACTAGTATGGAAATCAAACGATGATGGATATATAGTTGGATCTAGAGGATCTGTTGGATCTTCTTTAGCAGCATTCATGACAGGTATAACAGAAGTTAATTCATTACAACCACATTATAGATGTAAAAAATGTAAATATTCAGATTTTACAGATTATGGATATCAAAATGGATTTGATTTGCCAGATAAGCAATGTCCAAATTGTGGAGAAATGTTAGTTAAAGATGGTATGGATATACCCTTTGAAACATTCCTTGGATTTAATGGAGATAAAGAGCCTGATATTGACTTAAACTTTTCTGGTGAATATCAAGCAAAAGCACATAAATATACAGAAGTAATATTTGGTAAAGGAACAACATTTAAGGCGGGAACTGTTGGTACAGTAGCTGATAAAACAGCATATGGTTATGTAAAAAACTATTATGAAGAAAGAGGAATACCAATAAATAAAGCAGAAATTGCAAGATTGGCACAAGGATGTACAGGTATTAAAAGAACAACAGGACAACACCCTGGAGGAATTATAGTTGTTCCAAAGGGAAGAGAAATATATGAATTTACTCCAGTTCAGCATCCAGCAGATGATCCAACATCAGATATTATAACAACACATTTTGATTATCACTCAATAGATGCTAACCTTTTAAAACTAGATATACTAGGACACGACGATCCGACAGTTATTCGTATGCTTCAAGATTTAACAGGAATTGCTCCAACTGAAATTCCTCTTGATGATAAAGAAACTATGTCAATATTTAATTCAACAGAAGCATTAGGAGTTACTCCAGAACAAATACATTCACAAGTTGGAACTTATGGAATTCCTGAATATGGAACTAAATTTGCAAGAGGGATGCTTCTAGATACAAAGCCTACAACATTTGATGAATTAATTCGTTTATCAGGATTATCACATGGAACTGACGTATGGCTTGGTAATGCACAGACATTAATTGAACAAGGAGTTGTAACCTTACAAGAAGCAATATGTTGTCGTGATGATATAATGATATATTTAATAAAAAAAGGATTACCACCAGATAAAGCATTTAAAATAATGGAAACAGTACGTAAAGGAAAAGCATTAAAAGATCCAGAAAAATGGGCTGGATTCAAAGATTTAATGAAAGAACATGATGTGCCGGATTGGTATATAAAATCTTGTGAAAAAATCAAGTACATGTTTCCTAAAGCCCATGCTGCAGCATATGTTACAAATGCATTTAGAATTGCATGGTTTAAAGTGCATATACCTTTAGCATATTATGCCGCATATTATTCAATAAGAGCAAAAGCGTTTGATGCAGAATATATGATTTTTGGAAAAGAAAAAGTTAAAAATAAAATGAAAGATATAGAAATGAAAAATCAGAAAAAAGAAGCAACAAAAGCAGAACTTGATATGTATGATGATTTAGAGATAGTTTTAGAAATGTATGAGAGAGGATTTGAATTTTTACCAGTAGATTTATATGCATCAGATAGCACTAAATTTAAGATAGAAGATGGAAAATTAAGGCCACCACTAAATAGTATACCAGGTTTTGGAACAGTTGCTGCGCAAGGAATTGTTAATGCTAGGAAAGATGGAAAATTTATGTCTATAGATGATTTGAAAATAAGGGCAAAAATAGGAACATCAGGAGCAGAACTACTTAAAAACTTCGGATGCTTAGAAGGAATGAGTCAAAGCAATCAATTAAGTTTATTTGGGTAAAAGATAAAAAATAATATATTATAGATAATAGGAGTATAACAATGGGGAATGTATTTACAATACCAAATGTAATATTATATTTAATAATAATGAATTTAATAGGATTTGCAATAATGTTTATAGATAAGCAAAAGGCAAAGAAGCGGAAAATGGAGAATACCAGAAAATACAATTTTCGTAATAACAGCATTAGGTGGAGGAATAGGAACTATTTTGGGTATGTATAAATTTAGACATAAAACACAAAAATTAAGATTTACTCTAGGACTTCCAACATTATGCATTTTAAATTTATTATTAATTATTTGGTTTATGGTAGTATTTAAATAAATATTTATAGAAGCGGTAAAATATTAAAATTTTACCGCTTTTTTTGTTTTTTAAAATAATAATTAGTACACATAATGAATATATAAAATAATGGAAAAATATAATTTACATTTTATCAACAAAAGAAGTGTGAACAAAACATGAATAAATAGTGCCTATTTATAGTTATTCACAAACTTTTCCACAGTTTCCACATATATAAATTTGTATAATATCCCCAGCATAATGCAAATGTAAAGGAAACATAAAGTTACAAAAACTAACATAATTTGATATTTGTTAACAAAAAATAACTTTAAATAATATAATATATAAATATGAAATTTAAGGTGGTAAGTATGTTAGAAAAATGTTATAAATGTTGTTCTAATAATTGCAATAGATATATGGATAAATATGATATTACAATGGAACAATTGATTGAATTAAAAAATAATGGAGCACTTATAGTTGATATAAGGAGCCCGCAAGAATATAAAGAAGGTCATATAGAAGGGGCAATAGTTATACCAGATTATGAAATTAGAAAAACAATATATAGTATAATACCAAACAAAAAGCAACTGATAATAGTATATTGTGGTACTGGAATTAGAAGTAAAAATGTTCAAAGATATTTACAAAAGATGGGATATAATAATGTTTACAATTTATATAAAGGGACTGAAAACTATTGAGATTTTTGAAATTTTATGCTAAAATGTCAAATATAAAATATTAAGAAAAGGAAGAAAGATGGAAGATAATCAAAAAAATATAAGAAATTTTAGCATAATAGCTCATATAGATCATGGAAAATCAACACTTGCTGATAGATTGATAGAAATGACAGGAGTACTTTCAAAAAGAGAAATGGAAAGTCAAGTATTAGACAATATGGATATAGAAAAAGAAAGAGGAATAACTATTAAATCTCAATCTGTAAGAATGAAGTATAAAGCAAAAGATGGACAAGAGTATACATTAAATCTAATTGATACTCCGGGTCATGTTGATTTTAATTATGAAGTTTCAAGAAGTTTAGCAGCATGTGATGGTGCAATATTAGTTGTAGATAGTAGCCAAGGGGTTGAAGCACAAACTCTTGCAAATGTTTATTTAGCAATAGATAATAATTTAGAAATATTACCAGTAATCAATAAAATAGATTTACCAAATGCAAGACCAGATGAAGTAAAAAAAGAAATAGAAGATATAATAGGAATTCCAGCAGAAGATGCACCATGTGTTTCGGCTAAATCTGGTTTGAATATGGATGAAGTTTTAGAAAGAATAGTAACAGACTTGCCAGCTCCTAAAGGCGATGTAAATGAAAAAACAAAATGTTTAATATTTGATTCATATTATGATAATTACAAAGGTGCTCTTGCATATGTAAGGGTAATGGATGGAAAGATCAAAGTTGGAGATGAAATAAGACTAATGGCTGCCAATAAAGTATTTACAGTGGTAGAGGTTGGCTATTTTGTTCCAGGTTCTTATATGCCAACAAAAGAAATTAAAGCAGGGGAAGTTGGTTATATTGCAGCAAGTATAAAAACTTTATCAGATATACATGTAGGTGATACAGTAACATTAAATAACAATCCAGCTGATGAACCACTAAAAGGATATAAAAAAGTAACTCCAATGGTATATTGTGGATTATATCCATTAGATGGAAGTCAGTTTGAGGAACTAAAAGAAGCTTTAGAAAAATTACAACTAAATGATGCTGCTTTAGAATTTGAACAAGAAAATTCAGTAGCATTAGGCTTTGGATTTAGATGTGGATTTTTAGGATTATTGCATTTAGAGATAATAGAAGAAAGATTAGATAGAGAATTTGATTTAGGTTTAATCACTACTGCACCATCTGTTATATATAAAGTACATAAAACATCAGGAGAAGTTATAGAATTATATAATCCAGAAGATTTACCAACAAGCCAGGAAATATCATATATGGAAGAACCATTTGTAACAGCTAATATATTAACACCTAAAGAATATGTTGGAAATATAATGGATTTATGCCAAAGAAGACGTGGAGTTTATATAGATATGAAATACTTAGATGAAAATAGAGTTACATTAATATATGAAATGCCGCTTAATGAAATAATATATGATTTCTTTGATAATTTAAAATCTAAAACAAAAGGTTATGCTTCTTTAGATTATGAATTTAAAGAATATAGAAAATCAAATTTAGTAAAATTAGATATTCATATAAATGGAGAACCAGTTGATGCTTTATCATTTATAGTTCATAAAGATAGTGCATATGACAGAGGAAAGAAAATGGTTGAAAAACTAAAAACAGTTATTCCAAGAAAATTATTTAAAATACCAATTCAGGCAGCAATTGGTGGACAAATAATAGCTAGAGAAACAATATCTGCTATGAGAAAAGATGTCTTAGCTAAATGTTATGGCGGAGATATTACAAGGAAGAAAAAGCTTTTAGAAAAACAAAAACGTGGTAAAAAGAAAATGCGCGAAATAGGAAATGTTGAAATACCACAAGAAGCATTTTTAAGTGTTTTGAAATTGGATGATGAATAGAATACGAAAAATGATATCAGTAATTTCCTACTGATATCATTTTTCGTAGAAGATTAAATAATAGGGAAGAACATATTAATATCCAAATTGACATAAAATGTGAAAAATGGTATAATAATAGTAGATTCAATTAGAATCCGATTTGAGAACTAGGAAGCTTAGATTGGAGGAAACTACATTATGATGGACGGACTTAAAATCGAAAAGATGAGAGACGGGGTAATGCTTATAAATGAGAAAATATATATCGAGGATAATGTATCACTCGATATGCTTCTCAAGATTACTGAAGAGGGAAATGAAATATCCCATACAGTATTTACCCTTAGAGCGATGAAGAGAACTTATCCTGAAACAATGGGTGACATGACCGACGCTGAACTCAATATTGGTAGTAAAACAATGGTTGGAAATGGAGATGTTCAGCTTGAACTTAAAAGAGAGACTGAGCATCTGTATAGCGGAAGATGGGTAAATTGCCAAGTGAAATATAATCATTCGCCCATTCAGAAGGCAAAACAGAGTACAAATAAACAGGAAAATGTCGAAAGAAAAAAAATAAGAAAGTATAAGTAACATAAATAAAGCTTCCTAGGTGAGAAGGTGTCTGAGGTAAAACTTAGATGCTTTTTCATTTTTAATTTAAATATATACTAGAATTGACATGATGCAGAGTAAATAGTATAATTAACACATCATATTATACAGGTATGAAATATATATTAAAGTTAAAAATAAAAATAAAATTAAAATTATAATTTTATATATAATAGAAAGGAAATATAAAATGAAAGAGAATAATTATAAAAATAAAAGAAATGAAAAAACATATATAAAAAAAGAAGAAAGAGAATTTGATGACCAAGTAGAAGGAAGAAATGCAGTTTTAGAATTATTGGAAAGTGGAAAAGATATAAATAAAATATTTGTATCTCGTGGGGAAAAACATGGATCTATTAATAAGATTATTGCTATAGCAAAAGAAAGAAGAGTAATAATAGTAGAAAAAGATAAAAGACAAATGGATGAAATGGCACAAAATGAAAATTACCAAGGGGTAATTGCAATAGTACCTCCATTTGAGTATTGTGAAATTGATGATATACTAAATGTAGCTGAAGAAAGAAATGAGAAACCATTTGTACTTATATTAGATGGGATTGAAGATCCTCATAACTTAGGGTCAATTATAAGAACAGCTGAAACAGCAGGAGTTCATGGGATAATAATACCTAAAAGAAGAGCGGCAGCCGTTAATAGTACAGTAAATAAAGTATCAGCTGGTGCTGTACAACATATGAAAATTGCTAGAGTAACTAATATAACAGATGCAATTAGTGAATTAAAGGATAAAGGATTATGGATATGTGGAACAGATATCGCTACAGAAAAATATTATTATAATCAAGATTACAGAGATTCAATAGGAATAGTAATTGGAAACGAAGGAAAAGGTATGAGTGATAAAGTTAAAAAGAATTGTGACTTCCTAGTTAAAATACCTATGAAAGGAAAAGTAACATCTCTTAATGCTTCTGTATCAGCGGGGATAGTTGTATATGAAGCTATGAAACAAAGAATGTAAAATATACATATAATATGTATAAATTAAATATATAAAAAAGTAAAATATTGTTGTAATATGAAAATACTAATGATAAAATATAGAAAAAGAAAGGAGAGATAAGTTATGATAACTGTTGTAGGTATAGTTGCAGTAGTTTTATTAATTTTAGTAATAGTTAGTAAAACTATGGATATTTTAGTAGGATTATTAGGATTAATTGGAGGAGTTTTTGCATATTTTTGGTTAGGAACACCAGATTCATGGCTAACACAATTAAGAGTTGCTTTTGAGTTTGGAGTAAATCCAGCTGATTTAAAAACATATAGCTTAATAATTGCTGGTGTTGGTTTAGTTGTTTTGATTATGGGACTTGCAAGAGGAAAGAAACAACCAAAAGTTGTGGTAGTACAACAACAAGTACCTGTTACTCCTGAAATTAAACAAGAGGTAGACACTAAAGTTGAAACCAATCAAGAAGAAGTAAAAGAAGATAAAAAAGAAAATGAAAATAAGGAAAAATAGTATAACAAAAATTTCCAAAAAAATTAATAAAAAATGTATTGACAAACGACCTAATTCGTATTAAAATATGATTTAGGTCGATTGATTTTTATATGGCAAAAGCCTTATATTTCGACGCTAAACTATACTTTGAGGAATACCTAAAAATAAAAAAATAAAAAAAATTAAAAATTTTTTTAAAAAGGTGTTGACAAGGTTAACAACATAGTGTATAATACAAATCGTTCGTTACGCACGAA
>CAMNMV010000050.1 GCA_946545015.1 uncultured Clostridium sp. | reverse complement strand
TTATTAGTAGCTCCATATACACTTTCATGGAATAATACATCTATTGATACAACTTGTCCTACTTTATATGTACCAGTCTTTGGGCTTACTACATTTATACTATTAACTTGAGGATATGTTGTATCCACTTTTATAACAGGAGTTTTCCATGTTTTTCCTGATAAATTGACATCATTTTCTCCAGATTCATTTCCAAACTTATCATATGCTTTTCCAACTTTTAATGCACTTAATTCTCCACTTTCACCACTTTCGGCTTTATACTGATAACTTAATATGCAATACTTGTTACTATTTGAAGAATCTTTCTTAACTTCTACACAAGTAAGTTCTTTTTTAGTTTTTGATCCAGCCAAATATACTTGTAATTTTGGCGCTTTGTCCTTAGTTAATATTTTATTTGTTCCTTTTCCATATAACTCTTCATGGAAAACTACATCTATTTTAGCAATCGCTCCTTTTTTCAATACTGTATCTACAGTTGGATTTATAACTTTCACCTCTTTTACTTTTGGGCCTGTTGTATCTACTCCTATTTTATTTCCTTCTATTGCTATTTTACTAATACCATCAGTATTTTCAACTTTTCCTGAATTTCCACATTTATCATATACAGTTCCAGTCATTTTAGAAAACTCTAAATATCCTGAATCTCCTTTTTGAACTTTATACTTATATGTAATAACTTTACCACTTGCACTACTAAAAGTTGCTTTTCTTTCTAAATCTTTACTTCCTGAAAATCTTATATTTAATACTGGTGGATTATTTTTAACTGCTGCTAATTTTGCTCCACTATATACATTTTCATGGAATTCTGTATTTATTGTTATAACTTGACCTACTGTATAAGCTCCTTCAGCAGGACTAGTTACTGTAACATGTTTTAAATTTGGATATGTCGTATCAACTTTTATCGTTCCCTTTAATGTTGCTTTATTAGGATCTATATTTTTAGCCATCACTGCATGCCCAACTGCATCATAAATTGTATTTCCTGAAAATCCTAGTACTTGTAATTGTTTTGTGTCTCCTTTTGATAATTTATACACATATGTTAATTCAGTATTATTAGCTATTAAACATGTAATTGTTTTTTCAGCTCCAGCTCCACATTTTATTCTTAGTTTTGGTGCATTTGATGTTGTTAATGTTCCTTTAGATGCTGATGAATATATTGATTCATTAAATGTAGCTCTTATATAAATTTCATCATTTAATATATATACCTCTTTTTGGCTACGAACAGGTTCTAATGAAATAGTTTTTAAATAAGGATAAGTTGTATCCTTTATTTTTATTGTAAGAGCTGTACCACTGACTACTCCACTTTTGACTTTTACCTGTGCTTGTGTAACACCTGAATTTATTGTAACTCCTGTTCCAGCAGAATTTTCTTTACAGCCTATAAATTCTAATCCACTTCCACTATAAACTTTGTTTCCTTTGGTTCTAGCTTTCTTTATAATATCCGGATATGTATAAGTTTTTGTTGTATCTAATATAGATTTATCTATTTTTTGATTTGTTAAAAAGCACTCAATACCACTTTTACTTAGGTAACTTAATTTTGATATATCTTCTATCCTATTATATTCTAAGTATATCGATTCCATATTAGCAAAGTTTACTATTTTTGATATATCCGTAATTTCATTACTAGCTAAATTTAATACTTTCAAGTTTTTTAATTTTTCGATACCATTTATGTTTGAACTTGTTAGTCCCATTCCCCATAAATGTAATTCTCTTAATGTTATAATATTAAATGCTTCAGAAAGTCCTTTAACATTTTTATTACCATTAAGAATTAAAATGTTTAGTCCTTTTTCTTGACTAATTCCAGTAATATCTAGCTGGGATGTAGATTGTCCCCTTAAATTTAAATTATCTAAATTTTTAGAAGAATTCAATATTGGTTTTATGCTAGTTATTTTGTTATTGGCTAAATTTAAATATCTTAAATTCTTGAATGGTACTTTAAATATTTCTTTTAGATCTGCATCGGTTATATCTACACTATCTAATGACATGCTTACTAGTCCATCAACAGCTAATGCTGTTACACTTAATTGCATCTTAGAATCATTAGAACTTACTATTACTTTCTCTCCTATATTTGTAAAAACACTCTTAAATTTATTATATGCTTTTTTATTTTTAAACGTATAATCAACTGTTTTTACTTTAGTACTTGAAGTCACTTTTTGAACTTCAGCAAATCCTCTTATTTCTCCTTCCACTTGTGCATCATCATAAGATATCCAAAAATATCCATGATCAGACCAATCTGCTCCATAACTATTTACGCAAAGCCAAGCACCATTATGAACAGGTTTTGGTTTTTTAATCGTTATTTCATTTGCTGTTCCATAATCTCTTACATATGTTCCAAATTTATCCTTACTTACCGAATCGTCCCAGCCTATTATTGTTACAGCATGCCATCCACAACTTTCATTAGGCCAAATACCATCATCATAATGATATGATGTATTAGTATTATCAGCTTTAGTATCTTTTAAAGGCGTCACACTTGAAAATTGTTCATGGCATCTTACTGTACAATATACTCCACCTTTTTCCATAATGTGCCTTTTGACAGTATTTCTAATTGCTAAAGCTTGGCTTTCTGATACTTCACTATGATTAATATAATATTTTATACTTGTATCTGACATTCTTCTTTTAGTAACACTTGGAAATTCAACAACTTTATTTACGTAATAAGCAGGTTCTAAATTCGTCATTCTAGCTTTTGTTATACTAGTTTTCTTATCATTCGTATCAAGATAATAATTAACACCTTCAATAGTAATCCTATCTGGATCATCATATCCATCTGTATATTTACATTTACTATTTAATACAGGTCCATCTAAATTCATAAAATATGAACTATTAAATGAATATCCTTCTCCTACTACATTTCGCCCTTTTCCATATTGCTTACCACTAAATATAGAATTCATATAATCATAATGTGCATTTGATAATTTAGGGTATGTAGATGAATTACTTTGTCTTGCAATACTTGTTTGTAAACTCATTATTGTTGCAAAATTCCAGCATGTTCCACCAACTTGATTTTCAACATTTATTTTAATTCCAGCATTTTTTCTAAGATCATATTTAGATGGAATCGCAGTACTAGCAGCTGCAGAAAGCAATTGTGATTTTGTCCATTGGTGATCTTCATTGTAGTTATTCCAAAATTGAGTTAATGGTATATCATATTTTTGTGGAATTACTGTTACTTTAGCTTTTTCTTCATCTGATAATGCTAAATAATCTTTATACCTTTGACTATAATATTGATATTCAATGTTCTCATTGTCATATTCATTTGCAATGTATTGATTATTTTCACTCGCTTGATTTTCATCATCAGCTTGCACATAGTTTGGCAAAAATGTTATCCCAAATATGCTTACACTAAAAAATATTAATGCTAATACTATTGCTTTCTTTAATCCTTTCATCTTGTCTTTCCTCATTTCCTTTCTTAATTAAATAATATTATTAATATAATTATATATTTAATATATTATCTGTAAATAGTAGTATTTTTAGAGTCTTAAGCTAATAGACTAGGGATTTTGCTTGTACGGATTTTTTTATTATAATATTAAGTTTTCTTATCATTTTTATAATTTTTTTACATTATTTTAAAAAAACAAAAAAACAGCTAGGGAAATACGTTTTTTACGTTTTCCATAACTGTTTTAATTTACATTTTTAAAACTAATTTATCAAATTTTGAATTGATATATTTTTCAAGTTTAACCATAAATTCATTTGGTTCTATTTCTTTTTTTGCAACCATGTCTAATCCCTTTTCCCAGCTTGCAGTAAGCTTTGGATTAAGCATATCAGGCATTGATCTATTTACTATATCATATATAGTTTCACCTTTTAATGTTGGAGTTATTATTTGAGTTTTTGAATTTATTTCTATATATTTTATCTTTTCTAACTTTTTAATAATCTCTGCTCTTGTTGCGGATGTGCCAATTCCAGCTCCTTTAATTTGTTCTCTTAACTCTTCTTCCTCGATTAATTTTCCTGCATTTTCCATTGCTAAAATTATTGAGCCAGAATTATATCTTGTAGGTGGAGATGTTTCAGCATCTTTTATCTCAAAATTTTTAACTAAAATTTTTTGATCTTTTTTTAAACTTTTTAATATATCAAGATTTGTATTATTTTCTTCTACATTTTCCTTTTCTTGATGACTTTCATCTTTGTTTTCCACATTTTCTTTACTATTTGTGGATTTAGCATTTCCTTTTTCAGGTTTTAAGACTTCTAAAAATCCTTTATTTATACAAACTTTACCATTAGCATAAAATGTTTCATTCTCAATTGTTATTGTAGCATTTACTTTGCTATATTCAGCAGGTGGGTAAAATATTGCTAAAAACCTTCTAACAATCAACTTATATACTTCTTTTTGTAAATCATTTAATTTATCATAATTTTCAAAACCTTGTCCTGTTGGAATTATAGCATAGTGATCTGTAATTTTACTATCATTAACATATTTTGTCTTTATTAAATCAGTTGAATATTTTTCTTCTGCCATCTTATTTATATAGCCTTTTATTTCTTCATCTTGGAATCTTGTTGCAATTCCATTTAAATTCTTTTTAATTTCTTTTGCAACTGCTGTTGAAAGTACTCTTGCATCTGTTCTTGGATATGTAACTAATTTTTTCTCATATAAGTTTTGAATTATTTCCAAAGTTTCATCAGGTTTTATTTTAAATCTTTTTGTACATTCATTTTGTATTTCTGCTAAATTAAATAAAAGTGGTGCATTTTCTTTTTGTTTAGATTTTTTAAGTTCAGTAACAACCGCTTCTTTTCCAGCTAAACTTGCAATAAATTCTTTTGCCTCATCTTCTTTTTTAAATCCTGTTTCATTATATAATTTAGGTGATTCAAATACTTTTGATTTTTCATTTACTTTCCATTCAGCTTTAAATGATGAACTCTCATCTCCAAATTCACCAACAACTTTATAATATTTTGTTTTAACAAAATTTCTTATTTCTCTTTCTCTTGAAACAATCATTCCTAAAACGCAAGTCATTACACGTCCAACTGAAATCGATGCTTTATCTTCATTTATTTTGCTTGCTAAATTTCTACCATAAATAATTGATAACAATCTTGAAAAATTTATTCCTATCAAATAATCTTCTTTTGCACGTAAATATGCACTATCTGATAGACTATTATATTCTGATAAATCTTTTGCCTCTTTTATCCCTCTTAATATTTCTTCTTCTGTTTGAGAATCTATCCAAACTCTTTTCATTTTGGCATTTGGATTGGGATTTGCCATCATAAAAACAAGTCTTTGAATATATTCCCCTTCTCTTCCCGAGTCACCAGCATTATATATTTCCTCAATATCATCTCTTTGCATAAGCGATTGTATTATATTAAATTGATTTGCAACTGCTGGTATTATTTCGTATTTCCATTCTGTAGGTATAAATGGCAAAGTATCTAGTCTCCAAAATTTAAGTTTTTCATCATATTTATCTGGATAGCTCATTGTTACTAAATGTCCTACGCACCAAGTGATTATCCAATTTTCAGATTCTAAATATCCATTTTTTCGTGTGCTATTAAGCTTTAATGCTTTGGCAAACTCCATTGCTACAGACGGCTTTTCTGTTATAAGTAATTTTTTGCCCATCTTCTACTTCCTTTTTATCTTTTCGTTTTATAATATCTATTTTTCCCATTCATTATTATTTCTTTTTGAATTTCTAGGATTAAAAATTTTCATATCTTCATCATCATATTCTTTTTCTTCTTGCTTTACTCTTTGATTATTCTTTCCATATGTTCCCCATATATTAGCAATTTTATCTCTAAATTTTTTAGCCATTGATATAGGTTTGGATTCTACTGGTAAATTTTTATTATTATTTATATTTTCATTACTTAATATTATTTCATTTAAATTAGCAATCAATTTATTTTGTGTTTCAATTTTTTTATCTCTTATAGCAATTTCTTCTGGATCAGCCTTAGAATCTAATTGTCGTTTTAATGCACTAACTTTTCCTTCTAATTCAGTAATTTTAGCATTTTTATCGATTAAGACACTATAAGTAACACTTCTTTTTAAAGCTTCGTCTTCAATCGCATCTAAAATAAAAAAATCTTTTTTAGCAACACTTATTAAGAAGTTTTCATCTTTTCTTAATCTTTCACTTGCAAATTTAAGACCATATCCACCAGTAGTAAGTGCTAGTCTTACAATTTCTTCATCATCTCTAAAACTTGGATCAGCATATCGTAAAACGTTTGGGTTACCTTTTACAAGCATAGCTATATATTCTCTATCTTTAAGAAATTCTGGATTTGCTTTTTCTAACACATCTGCACTTCCATGAGCTATTGCTAAATACACTTCATGTTTGCTACTATCTTCATTAATCTCAAACATTTTAATCTCCTTTTACTTTAGTTTTCTTGTAACTTCATTGCAATATATTGTTTGGTCTCCTTATAGATATTGTCACACATATCTTGAGTAACTTTATCGTTAAATGAAAATTCATTATATAGTTTATCTATATATCCTTTGTTTTCTAATATTTTTAATCCGTAATTATAATTATAATCAAACGCATATGCAAAATGTCCAACTAAAATATCTGCAGATGATTGCATTTTTTTATAATCAATAGAATGTTCTTCTATAAATTCTTTATATATTTCAGGGGTAATCTTTTCTTTTGTCATATCTCCAGTTTCATAACAATTTTTTGTATCTTCTACTGATAAAACATAATAAATATCTGTTTTATCACTATCTCGTATTATTTTACAATGCATTAATTCTCTTTCATCTAATCCATCTTCTATTTTAGCTCTATTATGGTTTACAATTGCTTTTCTTATTATTTCATCATATTGATTATCTTCTACAAAATTTCTAATTAATCCATCTTCAAATAATATTTTTGCTCCTAATTGTCCATGATTAATACTATTTTTATCTACAAAAGTATTATAAATTCTTACTTGTTCAAATCTCCCTATATCATGTAAAAGTCCTATTAGTTCTGCTAATTGAATATCTTCTTTAGATAATCCTAATTCAGTCGCAATATCTTTTGATATGCTTGCAACTCTTTTTATATGGCTTATTTTTAATCTAATTTTTCCATTTTCAGGATTATAATTTTTTACATATTCATCAAATGCATTTTTTGCTCTATTTATATCTATCAATTCTTACACCTCATTTGTATTATATACCATTTTTTATATGTTGTCTATTAATAATTTATATAAAAAATAGAAATATTAAAACCTAATTATTAAGCACTTTTACTTAATAATTAGGTTTATTAATATAAATTCATATTAGTTTATTCACTTGGTAAAATCCAATTTGGATTTTTTCTAGCTACATTACTATCACTTGAAGCAGCAAGATGTCTTTTATATCTAATAATATCACTAAGATTCAATTGTCCATCCTGTGTTACATCTGCCAACATTTGTTTATCTTCTGGTAAAATCCAGCTTTTAAGAGTTGCTTTACTATCTTTGGCTGCTATATGTCTTATCAATGCTATTAGATCTGATAATTCTATTTTATTATTTTTAGTTGTATCTCCTAGTTTATATATATTATTTATTTCTATTTGTTTTGTTGTTTCAGTATTATACTCATCTGTAGCTACAATAGTATATTCACCATTTTGTTTGATTTTATAACTTGCTTGTCCATTATTGCTTTCAACAGTATTTCCATTTACTGTAATTTTTGTTATTTTATTTCTTGGATGAGTTACTTTTATTGTTATAGTACAACTATTTATAGCAACTGTATCAGGAATTCCTGTTACTACTATTTCTGCTTTTGACTCATCATTAACGATAGTAACTTTAAATGTTGTTTGTTTTCCTCCATATTTTACTGTTATTATCTTTTCTCCTGCCTCACTATTACTAAATCCTTCTACTGTTACTCCATTTGCTGTCATACTTATTTCGGTACTTGTATTATCATTATATTTTAGTTTTAATTTTCCTCCTGCTAAATCTAAATTCTCATATCCTCTTATATATGTTGTTTTGGTTGGCATTTGTGACACTTCTATTGAAGTTAAAGTTTTATCAACTATAGTAACTTTAAATGTTGTTTGTTTTCCTCCATATTTTACTGTTATTATCTTTTCTCCTGCCTCACTATTACTAAATCCTTCTACTGTTACTCCATTTGCTGTCATACTTATTTCG
>CAMNMV010000049.1 GCA_946545015.1 uncultured Clostridium sp. | reverse complement strand
TACTCCACCAAAGTTCCCTCCATCCTTTATTCCGTAAGGATGTAGCCACATTTGGTTTCAACGCTAAACTCATGCTTATATATTATATAATGCTTTATTCCGTATGTCAATAGATTTCATATAATTTTTACGGAATTTTGAAAATTTTTCTTGATTTTTTACTTAAAAAAGAAAGTATATGTAACATACTTTCTTCTTTTCAGTTAATATTTAAAATAATTAATCTTCTTCTATAATTTTATCGATTGATTCTTTTCTCATTTCTTTTATTATTCTACAACTATTATTTAATTTTTCTTGTTCTTCTTCATTTAAGTCTAATGTTAATAATTCTCTTACCCCTTTTTCATTTATAACAGCTGGAACGCCTATATAAATATCATCCTGGTCATATTGTCCTTCTTTTAAATAAGTAGAAACTGTTAAAATAGAATTATCATTATCTATTACAGATTTTACAATTTTACTTAAAGCTATTCCTATCCCATAATAAGTAGCTTTCTTTTTTTGGATTATTTCATATGCTGCGTTTACAACATCTTCATGCATCTTTACTAAATCTTCCATAGGTAAATTATTATCTCTCATAACATCACTTATTTTTTTACACCCAACATATGCATGATTCCATGGAACAAAAGAAGAATCTCCATGTTCTCCCATAATATATGCATGTATATTTTTGCTTGATACTTTTATATAATCAGATAATATATATCTTAATCTTGCTGTATCTAAAACTGTTCCTGACCCAAATACTTGATTTTTTGGAAGTCCTGATACTTTACTTACTACATATGTCATTAAATCTACAGGATTACTTGCAACTATAATTATTCCATTAAAACCGCTTGCCATTATGCTTTTGGTAATATTTTTCATTATCTTTGTGTTAGTTTCAGCAAGTTCTAGTCTTGTTTGCCCTGGTTTTTGCGCTATTCCTGCTGTTATTACTACAACTTGTGCATCTTTACAATCATCATAGTCTCCAGCTTTTATAACCATTTTTTGTGGTGCAAATGGTAAGCCATGTGATAAATCCATTTGTTCTCCCACTGTTTTATCTTTATCTATATCTATTAGAACAAGTTCATTTACACCGCCCCTATTTAACATTGTATAAGCCATACTCATACCAACAAAACCTGTTCCTACTAATACAACTTTTCCCTTTTTCATTTTAACATTCCTCCTACTTACTATTAATTTTAATATAATTTTGAACGCATATATTATATCATATTTTTTACAAAAATAAAATATTTTATTTTACTTTTGCAAAATTATATGATATAATCGAGAAAACAAAAGGTAAGGAGTGCTATTTATGAAATCAAATTCAGATAATACTGCTTTGGCCGAAAATAAAGTTCTAATACTATATATATTAGAACAAATTAATGGAGAAATAATAGAAGATGGTTTATTTAAAATAATTTCTTCAATTAATAATGTTAATTACTTTTATTTTAAACAAGTTTTAACAGATTTAATCGATTCAAAGCTAGTAGGTACATATACAAAAGATGAAGAACCATTAATTAGAATTACGTCTGAAGGTAAAAATGCATTATCTCTTACAAAAGAAGTTTTACCAGGAATTTTAAAATTAAAAGCAGATAACGTTTTTAAGCAAGAATTATTAAGCATTGAAGAAGAATCTTCTGTTATTGCAGAATATACTCCAAAAAGTGAAAACGATTACACAATTAAATGTAAAATTGTTGAAAATAATGAAACAATTTTCGAAGTTAAAACATATGCAGGTTCACGAGAAAGAGCAAAAAGAATAGTCGATAATTGGAATAAAAATGCACAAGAAATTTACCCTGAAATATTAAATCTATTATTAAATGATAAATAAATAATATAAAAAAGATGTTTCTTAACTGAAACATCTTTTTTGTTGGTAGCGAAGGAGAGGATCGAACTCACGACCTTTCGGGTATGAACCGAACGCTCTAGCCAGCTGAGCTACTTCGCCATATATTACAACGATATTTATTATAACCGTTATTTGCATTTTTGTCAAGAATAAAATACAAGAAAATCAAATTTTCTTGTATTTTATCCAGCTCTTTCATTATCATCATAGCTTCTTGATTTTGATTGTGCTCTAGGTAATTTTACATTATTATCAAATCTGTATTCTGTAGCAATTGGATTATTTCTTTTTCTTTTTACACCTTTTACTTTTTCTTCTTCAACTTTATTTACACCATATTCTTCAGCTTTTGCATCAACATTTCTCCAAGCATCCATTAATAATTTATAATTATCAACTTCACTGTTTTTTTGTAATATTTTTTCAGGAGTCTCAACTAACTCATTTTTACTTCCTATAGTACTAAGAAATTCCATTATTCCACCGAAAAAATCTTTTATGGCCTCCATTATATCTTTTAATATACTCATTTTTTCCTTAAAGCTTTTGCTTTAAGTTTTCCACCTCTCTTATTAAATAATAAAATATTAGATATATTATAACACATAATATATTTAAAATCAAGTTTTTTTGTAATTTATGTCTACTTTTTACTTGTTTTTATGTTATTTTACATATTTATCTAACTCTTTTGATTTATAATTTAATTCCCCTATTTCTTCTGTTGGAACATATCCTGCTTTAGCATTTATAACATCAGGTATTCTATTTACTATTGTTGCACAAGTAAGTTCAACTGTATTTGGCCTATTTACTACTATTGTTGTACTTGGTTCTCCTTCTATAGTCCATTCATTTTTATCAATATCTTCCTTAGAATAAACTTTTCCTATACATTCACTTTCAATTAGTATTCCTTCTTCTGTTTCAGTTGTAACTATTGCACTCATTCCTGTTGCATCTCCCGCTTTAACTGTCATCTGCAAAGTTTCTGAATATATATCTTCTTTATAAGTTTGGGGTACTGTTTTTTGTGTTTGAGATTTTACTGTTAATCCTAATTTTTCGCAAAGCCATCCATTTACATTCCACATATATGAAGGTAAATACTCTCCATTTTCTATTAGCTTTTGTCGTTCTTCATTAGAAATTTTATCAACAGCTGCAATTTCTTTATCAAATGCGTCTAATGTCAATCCTGCTCCATGTGCTTTAGCTAATGCTATTCCATAATCTTCTACATTGTAACTTGAACTACCTTTTATTTTAGTTATTCTTTGAGTTGAGCCTGCTATACTTGAAATTAACTGTCCCCAATATATATCTTGATACCCACTACCTGTAATTGTACATCCTGTTTGTTTTGCTAATTCATCTATTTTTTTAGTAATTGTAGGATTAGAATTCATTGGAAAAAATGCTTCTTCACATGTTGTAATAGCATTTATACCAAGTTTTGCACAAAGTATTAATGCATCTTCTACATCTGAAATTAAACTCATTGTTTCAATTACAACAATATCAGGCTTTGTTTGTTTTAACATTTCTTCAGCATCAGTATTTGATACTACCTTTACCCCTTTATTATTTGTTCCTATTATTTCTCCAATATCTTTTCCAATCACATTTGGATTTACATCAACTGCGCCTACAATCTCTCCACCTTTTTCATAGACATATCTCATTGTGTATATACTCATTTTTCCTGTACCATATTGTACAACTTTAATCTTATTACTCATAATATATATCTCTCCTTCTCTTTTTAATTATTTACTTGTCAAAGAAAAATATACAAATATTTTTACTTTATGAATAATTTTATTATATATATAGTTTATTTTTTTGTCTACATTAAATGCCAAAAAAAAAGACATCAAACGATGTCTTCTTTTATTCAAAATTATTGTAATTCAATAACAGCTCCAACTTCAGCGAATTTAGCTTTTAAGTCTTCAGCTTCTTCTTTAGAAACGTTTTCTTTAACTGTTTTTGGTGCTCCATCAACTAAATCTTTAGCTTCTTTTAATCCTAATCCTGTAGCATCTCTAACTACTTTGATTACTTTTATTTTTTGATCTCCAGCATCTGATAATACAACATTATATGATGATTTTTCTTCAGCTGCTGCTCCTGCTGCTGCTCCACCAGCAACTGGTGCTGCTGCTGCTACTGCAGATACTCCAAATTCTTCTTCTATAGCTTTTACTAAATCAGCTAATTCAACTACTGTCATTTTTTTGATTTCTTCAATCATTTCTTCTTTATTCATTTTAAAATCCTCCTAATTTTCATTTAAATATTATTTAAATCTAATTTTTATTTTTTGTGATTTAAGTTCACAACTCTAATTAGCTACACTTTTAATTAAGCGTTAGCTGTTTCTTCTTTTTGAACTTTTACTTGATCAAGTGCAACTGCAAGTTTTGAGATATTTCCAAGTAAAGCTCCAGCAAGCATAGATAATAATGTTTCTCTTGATGGTAATTTGGCTAAAGTAATTATTTCTTCTGCTGTCATTACTTTACCTTCTATAACACCACCTTTGATTTTATAGAAATCATTTTCTTTACTGAATTTGTAAATTGCTTTTGTTGGTTCTAAATAATCTTCATCACACATTATTACAGCTGTTGGACCTACTAATTGATCTTCTAAACCTTCAATTCCACTTTCAGCTAAAGCTCTTCTTGTTATATTGTTTTTTATAACTTTATATTCTGCTTTTGCATTTCTTAATTCAGCTCTAAGATTTGTAACGTCTTCAACATTAATTCCTCTGTAATCTGTTAAAAGTACTAATTTTGCTTCTTTTATTTTTGAAGCTAATGCAGATACTTCTTCTTTCTTTTGATTTAATATTTTTTCACTTGCCATTTTATTTTCACCTCCTGGTTTATCTAATAGTTTTATATTTTGGTTTTATAGTCAATTTAATTACTATAAAATAAATAACACTTATTATAGCCATAGGCATATAATGAGTGTTATTTATTTTATACTCTCTTATTATATACCTAGGTAGGACTTAAACGCCTACTGTCTTTGGCTAATATTCAATTTAAAATTATTATTTTTGGTTAATATATATACCAGGTCCCATTGTTGTTGTTATAGCAACACTCTTAATGTATTGTCCTTTTGCTGCTGCTGGTTTTGCTTTTATTATAGCATTGATAATTGTTTCATAGTTTTCTGCTAATTTATCAGCTCCAAATGAAACTTTACCAAATGATATATGTATAATATTTGTTTTGTCTAATCTGTATTCAACTTTACCAGATTTAATTTCTGATATTGCTTTTGTTACATCCATTGTAACTGTTCCTGATTTTGGGTTTGGCATTAAACCTTTTGGTCCTAATACTTTACCTAATCTACCAACAACACCCATCATATCTGGAGTTGCAACTACTACATCATAGTCAAACCAGTTTTCATTTTGTATTTTTGGTATTAATTCATCAGCACCAACATAGTCTGCTCCAGCTTTTGTAGCTTCTTCAGCTTTTGGTCCTTTTGCAAATACTAATACTTTTTGTGTTTTACCTGTACCATTTGGAAGTACTACTGTACCTCTTACTTGTTGGTCAGCATGTTTTGAATCTACACCTAATTTTACGTGTAATTCAACTGTTTCATCAAATTTAGCTTTTGGCATTTTTTCGATTAAATCTAAAGCTTCTTTGATTTCGTATTCCTTGTTTTTATCAACAAGTTTTGCACTTTCTGCATATCTTTTTCCTGTTTTCATTTTTTACCTCCTTTGGTTCTAACGAGTATCAAACTCTCCCAATTAATTAAAATTTATAAATATTTCTATTTATCTAAAATTATTCAACAACTACTATACCCATTGATCTAGCAGTTCCTTCAACCATACTCATTGCTGTTTCTAATGAAGCTGCATTTAAGTCTGGCATTTTTTGTTCTGCAATTGCTTTAACTTGTTCTTTAGTTATTTTAGCAACTTTTTCTTTATTTGGTTTTCCTGAACCTTTTTCTATTTTAATTGATTTTTTTATAAGAACAGCAACTGGTGGAACTTTTGTTATGAATTCAAATGATTTATCTTTATAAACTGTGATAACAACTGGTATTATCATTCCAGGTTGATTTGCAGTTCTATCATTGAATTCTTTAACGAATTGCATAATATTTACACCACTTGATCCTAAAGCTGGTCCTACTGGTGGAGCTGGTGTTGCTTTACCTGCTTCTATTTGTAATTTAATAATATTTGAAATTTCTTTCTCTGCCATTTCTATGGCACCTCCTTATAATATTTGCTATTTCATTTTTTGTACTTGTGAAAATTCTAGTTCTACAGGAGTTTCTCTTCCAAACATAGAAACTAAAACTTTTACTTTGTGTTTTTCTGTATTTATTTCTTGAACTGTACCAACAAATCCTTCAAATGGACCATTCATTACTTGAACTTGTTCATTTACTTCATAATCAACATTTACTGGTACATCATCAAATCCCATATTTCTTATTTCTTCATCTGTAAGAGGTATTGGATCTGTTCCTGAACCTACAAACCCAGTAACTCCTCTTGTATTTCTTACTATATACCAAGTTTCTTCTGTTACAATCATTTTTATTAAAACATATCCAGGGAAAACTTTTTTTAGATTAGCTTTTCTTTTACCATCTTTGATTTCTATTTGTTCTTCCATAGGAACTATAATATCAAAGAAATATTCTTCAAGTTCTCTATTTTTGACAGTTTTTTCTAAATCTGTTTTAACTTTATTTTCATATCCAGAATAAGTATGAACTACATACCATCTTGGTTCCATGTCATAATCTTTTTGAGACATTATTCGGCCTCCTTATATTCAATTTACTCAGCTGGAGTTTCTTGCGTGTTTTCTGTATTAGCATCAGTTGTTGGTTCTACATTTTCTGTATTACCATTTTCTGTTCCTTCTGCATTACTTTCTCCATTTGAATTATCATCTGTTACTTGTCTTGAAGATATAACACCTTCTTTTATTTTGTCTATACCATATTTGTTAACTGCTTCAAATGTAAAATCTAATACAAATACAATTGCAGCTAGTATTAATACTATTACTACAACAGCTACAGTATTGTTTACCAATTGTTTTGGTGTTGGCCAACTAACTTTTTTTAGTTCAGCTTTAAAGCCTTTAAAAAAGCTTGTCTTATCTTTACTATTTTTTTCTTTTTTACTTAATGTTTTTACTTCTTTCTTAGCCATTTTATATCCTCCTTAAAATAGCTTGTATTTTTTCTATTTTGTTTCTTTGTGTGTTGTACGTTTTTTACAATATTTACAGTATTTAACTATTTCTAGTCTATCTGTATTATTTCTTTTATTTTTTGATGTCATATAATTTCTTCTTTTACATTCTGTACATTCTAATGTAATATTTTCTCTTGGACCTTTTGCTGCCATCTAAATACACCTCCGTATTTTTTTCATTACTTTTTTACTTTTTATTTATTTTTTTGAAACGATGTGAACATATGCCGTAATACATATGCTTTCCTATTTTACCACTTTTTGCCCTATATGTCAATAAAAAATGCAAACATTTTATAAAAAAATTTGCATTTTTTACTTACTATTTGTATATTAAATTTTAATATTATTTTTTCTTTTTTTGAACTGAAAATCCAAACTTTCCAATTTTATTTCCTAATGGATAATATCCTCCATTTGCATAAGCAATTAAGTCACATTTTGAAATATCAAATGCACCTTTTTCATCAATGTATTTTTCATCTGCATCTATTGATAATACTTCAGCTACAAACATATGATGTGAACCTAATTCCTGTATTTCTTTGACTTTACATTCTATTGAAACAGGGCTTTCTTTAATTAATGGGCAGTTAACAAAATTAGCTTTTTCCTTATGCAAATTCATTTCTTTAAATTTATCAAAATTTTCACCACTTCTTACTCCACACCAATCAGTTTGTCGAGCTAAATTTTCAGTTGTTAAATTAATAACAAATTCTCCTGATTCTTTTATTAAATTATATGAATATCTCGTTGGTCTTACCGAAATATATACCATTGCAGGATTTGTATTAATAATTCCAGTCCATGCTACAGTTATAATATTTGATTTTTCCATGTTACCACATGAGACCATAACAGCTGGTATGGGATATTCAAATGTACCTGGCTTCCACATCACTTTTGCCAATAAAATCAACTCCTTATAATCATTTAATATTTTAACACTTTATATTATATACTAATTTTATTAAAAAAACTTATATATATGTTTATTTTTATTTAAGCATATATATAAATTTTCTATTTAAATTATAAAATTTAGAAAAAATTATAATAAAAAAAATCTAGCAACAACCTATCTTTCCAGCAGGGTAACCCGCAAGTATTTTTGGCACATTTAGGCTTGACTTCTGTGTTCGGAATGGGAACAGGTATTACCCTAAATGTCATCGTCACTAGAAAATTAATAACTAATTTATATTCAGTTTTTTGGTACACTGAAAAATACATAGATGAAAACAGTCTTTCTTTAAGTTTTAGTTCTTAACTTCCTTTTATTTTAAAATTGTGGTTAAGCCCTCGATTTATTAGTATTGGTCAGCTCAATACATTACTGCACTTACACCTCCAACCTATCAACCATGTAGTCTACATGGAATCTTACTACCTTATGGTATGGGATATCTTATCTTGGGGTGGGCTTCACACTTAGATGCTTTCAGCGTTTATCCCTTCCCTACTTAGCTACTCAGCCGTGCCATTGGTATGACAACTGATACACCATTGGTAAGTTCAACCTGGTCCTCTCGTACTAAGGTCAACTCCCCTCAAATATCCTTCGCCTGCGACAGATAAGGACCGAACTGTCTCACGACGTTCTGA
>CAMNMV010000048.1 GCA_946545015.1 uncultured Clostridium sp. | reverse complement strand
GGTGGAATTAAAGAAATGACAGAACTACCAGGAGTTATATTCTTAGTAGATCCTAAAAAAGAAAGAATAGCTATATTAGAAGCTAGAAAATTAGACATACCAGTTGTAGGTTTAGTAGATACAAACTGTAATCCAGAAGACGTAGACTACGTTATTCCTGGAAATGATGATGCAATTCGTGCAGTTAAATTAATAGCAGATTGCATAGCAAACGCAGTTATCGAAGGAAATCAAGGAGAAAGTTTCGAAGTTGCTGAAGAACAACCAGTTGATGAAGAAATCGAATCAATGGAACAAGTTGCTCAAGAAGCAGAAGCTGATTCTGAAGTAGAAGAATAATTTTTTAGATCAAATTATATAAAATAATCGTCGGCATAAAATTATAGATTTTGGCGGCGATTATTTAAAATAAAAAGGAGGAAAAATAATGGTAACAGCAAGTTTAGTAAAAGAATTAAGAGAAAAAACAGGTGCAGGAATGATGGACTGCAAAAAAGTTTTAACAGAAACAGATGGAGACTTAGAGAAAGCTGCAGAATTATTAAGAGAAAGAGGAATAGCAAAAGCTGCTAAAAAATCTGGAAGAGTAGCTGCAGAAGGACTAGTTGAAGGATATATAAGTGAAGATGGAAAAGTTGGAGCAATAGTTGAAGTTAACTCTGAAACAGACTTTGTTGGAAAAAATGAAGAATTTAAAAAATTTGTTATGGATGTTGCAAAACAAGTTGTTGAAAAAAATCCAGCAACAGTAGAAGATTTACTTGCTCAAGAATCAATTGCAGTATCAGGAAAAACTGTAAATGAAGTATTAGTTGAAAAAATAGCAACAATTGGAGAAAATATAACAATTAGAAGATTTGCAAGATTTGAGGCTGAAGGATTAGTTGAAAAATACATCCACGGAGATGGAAAAATTGCAGTTTTAGTTAATATGAAAAAAGGAAATTCAGAAACAGCAAAAGATATTTGTATGCAAATAGCTGCTGCAAAACCAGAATTCGTAAATAGAAATGAAGTTCCAGCAGAAAGAGTTAGCAAAGAAAAAGAAATCTTAAAAGCTCAAACAATGAATGAAGGAAAACCAGAAGCAATTGCAGAAAGAATAGTTGAAGGAAGAATTAATAAATTTTATGGAGAAATTTGTTTAGTTGAACAAGAATTTGTTAAAAATCCAGATATAAAAGTTGAACAATTATTAAAAGAAAAAGATTCTGAAATTGTTGAATTTGCTAGATTCGAAAAAGGTGAAGGAATCGAGAAAAAAGAAGAAAATTTTGCTGAAGAAGTTATGAAACAAATAAATAACTAATTATAAATGTCGAATATTGCGATGAAAAAACGTTGTGATATTCGGCATTTTATGTTATTATAAAAGTAGATTATAATCTATTTTTTTTAATTAATTTATTAGTTTTATTTTAGTTTATTCTAATCTGATTCGTAAATTTATTTGTATAAAAAAAGAGAGAAGAAAATAATTAAAATAATATATAGATAATAAATGGTGTAAAGAAAAAAATAATAACAAGAGTTTATAAAGTTTTTACAAATGGCACAATTTGTGCCATTTTTTCTTGCGCTTTTTATATCTTTATGATAAAATGGCAAGGGTAAATAAATAAAAATATTTTGCCCAAAAATTAAAAGGGAGAGTGGAAATTTTGGAAAACTTAAAATACAAAAGGGTACTTCTAAAATTAAGTGGAGAAGTATTAGCTGGAGAAAAGAAACATGGAGTAGATGCAGAAACAGTAGGAAAATTATGTGATAAAATTAAAGAGATTGTTGATTTAGGCGTTCAAGTAGGAATTGTTGTAGGAGGAGGAAATTTCTGGAGAGGTAGAAATGGACATCAAATGGAAAGAACTACTGCAGATTATATGGGAGTATTAGCAACAGCTATGAATGGTTTAGCTTTACAAGATGCATTAGAAGCTAGAGGAGTATATTCAAGAGTACAAACAGCAATTGAAATGAGAGAAATTGCAGAACCATTTATACAAAGAAAAGCTATGAAACATTTAGGAAGAGGAAGAGTTGTTATATTTGCAGGAGGAACAGGACATCCATTCTTTACAACAGATACAGCTGCAGCATTAAGAGCAGCAGAAATAGGAGCAGATGTATTATTACTTGGAAAATCAATAGACGGAGTATATTCAGCAGATCCAAAATTAGATCCAACAGCAGTAAAATATGATGAAATTACATATATAGATGTATTACAAAAAGATTTAAAAGTTATGGATTCTACAGCAACAGCAATGTGTAGAGATAATAATATACCACTTTTAGTATTTGGTATAGCAGATCCTGAAAACATTGTTAGAGCCGTAAAAGGTGAAAAAGTAGGAACAGTAGTAAAATAAAAAAGGAGAGAAAGTTATGGATTATACAAATATAAAAGAAAAAATGGAAAAGACAATAAGTGTTTTATCTGAAAAATTTTCAGAAGTAAGAGCAGGTAGAGCAAATCCTGCAATATTAAATAAAGTAAAAATAGACTATTATGGAACACCAACACCAATTAATCAAGTTGCAGGGGTATCAGTACCAGAAGCAAGATTAATAGTAATTCAACCATGGGATGCAAGTGTTTTAAAAGAAATAGAAAAAGCAATTTTAGCATCTGACATAGGAATTAATCCAAATAATGATGGAAAAGTAATAAGACTAGCTTTCCCTGAATTAAATGAAGAGAGAAGAAAAGAAATTGTAAAAGATATAAAGAAAATGGCTGAAGAAGCAAAAGTAGCAGTAAGAGCAATAAGAAGAGATGGGATTGATGAAGCAAAAGCAAAACAAAAAAATAGCGAAATGACAGAAGATGAATTAAAAGTTGCTGAAGATGAAATTCAAAAAATTACAGACAAATATGTTGAAGAAATTGATAAAGTTCTAGAACAAAAAGAAAAAGAAATAATGTCTATATAATTTATAATTATATAAAATGAATTAAGAGGAAATTATTATGGATTTCAAAGAACAGTTAAAAATATATCAAGATATAGTAAATAATGAATTAGAAAAATATGTTAGAAGAGAATCATGTCCAGAAATTATTTTAAATAACTCAATGGCATATAGTTTGATGGCAGGGGGGAAAAGACTTAGACCAATTTTAGCTATTGCGACATATAGACTTTTTGATAATAATTATGAAAAAGTTATGCCATATGCAGTTGCGTTAGAAATGGTACATAATTTTTCATTAATTCATGATGACTTACCATGTATAGATAATGATGATTTTAGACATGGAAAACCAACTAATCATAAACAATTTAATGAGGCTACAGCAGTTTTGGCTGGTGATGGATTATTAAATAATGCATATATTGTAATAATTGAGGATTTAAAAAATAGCAAACCTGAAGACTTAAAAAACAAATTACAGGTATTTAATGAATTTTCAGTAGCAATTGATAGAATGATTGCTGGTGAATATATTGATACTGAATTTGAAGGTAAACAAATAACTGATGAAATATTAGTATATATGCATAAAAATAAAACAGGTGCATTTTTAAAGTATGCAGTAAGATTAGGAGCAATATTAGCAAATGCAGATAGAGAAAGTTTAGAAAAACTTACCAAATATGCTGAAAATATTGGATTAGCATTTCAGATAAAAGATGATATTTTATCTGAAGAAGGTGATAGTAAAATATTAGGGAAGCCTGTAGGGAACGACAAGGAAATGGGAAAATGTACTTATGTTTCAAAATATGGTTTAGAAGGTGCAAAAGAAATATTAGACAAAATTACAAATGAAGCAGTAGAATTGTTAAAGGATTTTGATAATAGTGATTTCTTAAAGGAACTTGCTATTTATATAAAAAATAGAAATAAATAGGAGCAAGTAAAATGTTTGATACAGAAAATTTACCAAAGCATATTGCGATAATTATGGATGGAAATAGAAGATGGGCAAGAGCTAAAGGAAGACCAGCAAGTTTTGGACATAAAGAAGGGGCAAAAACTTTAGAAAAAATAGTAAGATATGCGAATAAAATTGGTATAGAATATGTAACTGTTTATGCATTTTCAACTGAAAATTGGAAAAGAGCAGAGGAAGAAGTAAAAGCATTAATGTTTTTATTTCAAAATTATTTAACTGATTATGCCAAAAGAGCGGATAGTGATAATATAAAATTACAATTTATAGGTGATAAGACTGCTTTATCTCCAGCAATACAAAAAAGTATGAAAGAATGTATTGAAAAGACTAAAAATAATACAGGTACAACTTTTAATATTGCGATTAACTACGGAGGAAGAGAAGAAATTGTTAATGCTGTAAAAAATATTGCAGCAAAAGTAAAAGTTGAAAAATTAAATATAGAAGAAATAGATGAAAAAGTCATTGAAAATAATTTATATACAAAAAATCAACCAGATCCAGATTTATTGATAAGAACTAGTGGAGAAATGAGATTAAGCAATTTCTTACCATGGCAATTGGTATATACTGAATTCTTATTTGTGGATAAAAACTGGCCGGATTTTACAGAAGAAGATTTAGATTTTGCAATTTTAGAATATCAAAAAAGAACAAGAAAATTTGGAGCAAATTAGAAGGGGATATATTATGGATATGAAAAGATTAACATCAGCAATATTAGGTATAAGTGTTGTTATAGTAGTATTTCTTTTAAGAAATAAATATGTTGTTGATGTATTATTAGCAATAGTTGCATTTTTAGCTTTAGATGAATATTTTAAAGCAATATCAAAAGTATCAAACCCTGTAAAATGGATTGGATATTTAAGTTGTATAAGTATTGCAGTTATACATTTAATTCCTACAGAATACTTATTAGTTGTTTCTGCTTTATCAGTACCAACAATTTTAGTTATACTATTTACACAAGTAATTGTTACACAGATGAAGACATCATTTAAAGATATTACATATACTTTTTTAGGAATTTTCTATGTAGTATATTTTACAGTATTTGTGGCATTAATATATGGTAGAGAAGCAGGAAATGTTTTGATATGGTTAGCAATAAGCGCTTCTTGGGCAGGTGATATATTTGCATATGTTTTTGGAAAATATTTTGGAAAACATAAATTTAGCAAAGTAAGTCCTAAAAAATCTATAGAAGGATGTATTGCAAACATAATAGGTGGAATAACATTTATGCTGATATTTACATATTGTGCAAATACGTTTTGGGGACAAAATTTCTCATATTTATATGTAGCATTAATAGGAATTGTATTAAATGTAATAGGTCAACTTGGAGACTTTGCAGCATCAACTATAAAAAGATATGTTGATATAAAAGACTATAGTAATTTGATTCCAGGACATGGTGGAATGCTAGATAGAATAGATAGTTTAATATTTATTGCCCCATTTGCATATGTATTATTCATGTTTATATAAATTGAAAAAGGAGGAAAAAGCTTGATTACATTTATAATTTCAGTTTTGAAAATAGTAGGATTATTAGGCTTTTTAATCTTCATACATGAAGGTGGACATTTTATAGTAGCAAAACTGTGCAAAGTAAAAGTAAATGAATTTGCAATAGGTTTTGGACCGACGATATTAAAAAAACAAGGAAAAGAAACAAAATATGCATTAAGATTAATTCCTTTAGGTGGATTTGTTAGTATGGAAGGAGAAGAAGAAGCTTCTGATGAAGAAGGTTCTTTTTCAAAAGCTAGTATACCAAAAAGAATTGCGATAGTCGTAGCAGGAGCCCTTGTAAACATCATATTTGCGATAATACTATATTTTATATTAGGAATAATATTTGGTATACAATCAACAGGTGATCTTCAAAAATCAATTAATTTTGCTTTTGAAAAAACAGGAACATTTGTGGGGTCAACTTTTGAAGGAATTGGAAAATTGTTTACAGGACAAATTGGAATTGATCAAATGACAGGTCCTGTTGGGATATCAGGGATTGTAGCTCAAAGTTCAGGAGTATTTGAATTCTTCAATTTATTAGCTATAATTTCATTATCATTGGGAATAACCAATTTACTTCCAATACCAGCTTTAGATGGAGGAAAAATATTAATTTTAATAATAGAAGCAATTAGGAGAAAACCATTAAAGCAAGAAACAGAAGTAAAAATACAGCTAGTAGGTTTTGTCTTTTTGATAACATTAGCAATTTTTATAACATATAAAGATATAGTTAAACTGATGTAATATTAAAAAGTATAAAAGTATAATATATTTAAAGCCGTCGATACGAAAGAAGAATTTCGCGACGGTTTTTCTAAAATTATATAAAGTATATAATTCTATAAAGTCGGAGGAATAAACATGATTTTAAGTAGAAATGAAATTGATGATGAAAAATTAAAAGCAATGTCTGAAAAAATAAGAAATGGTAATATAGTAGTTTTTCCAACAGAAACAGTATATGGAATAGGAACTAATGGACTAAATGAAGAATCTATAAAAAAATTATATGAAATAAAACAAAGAGAATTTAACAAACCAATAAGTCTTTTAGTTTCTGATGTGAATATGATAAAAGAATTAACAAAAGATATAACAGAAATTGAATATAAATTAATAGATGCTTTTTGTCCTGGGCCTTTTACAATTATTTTAAAAAAGAAAGATATAGTTCCTAATATTTTAACTGCAAATGGTGCAACTGTTGGAATTAGAATGCCTGAAAATGAGATTGCAAGAAAATTAGTCAAATATAGTGGAGTTCCAGTAGCAGCACCTAGCGCAAATATTTCAGGAAAACCAAGTGGTATAGAGATTGAAGATATAGTAAAAGATTTTGAGGGAAAAGTAGAATATTTTATAGATGGTGGAAAAAGTAAATTAGGAATAGGATCAACAATAGTTCGAGTTATAGATGGAATGCCTAAAATATTAAGACAAGGAAGTATTACAAAAGAACAAATAGAAAAAGTTGTCGGATTTACTTTAATTATGTAATAAATTGTGATAAAATTCAAAATGTGAAAAGCAATAATAAAGGAGCGATACAAAGTGGCAAACACTTCAAAGAAAGTAGGAGAAGTATTTAGTGATTATAAGACTAATAGTAATATAAAATATGCTCATGTACAAAGTTTAAATGTAAACAAAAAAAATAATTCATTAGGCGTTATTTTAGGTACAGATGAATATATTGAAATTAAAGAAATATGGTATTTAGAAAAATTCTTAATGGAAAGATTTAATTTTAATAATATAGATATGCAAATAAAATATACAGATAATGTTGAACTAAAAGATGTTAAAACAGAATGGAAAAATATAATTTGTTATATTGCACATAAATATCCATTAGCAAAGCCAATGCTTCTAATGAATGCTGATGTTGAAGTTGTAAACAATGAGATAAATGTAAAAATGCATTTAAAAGGTGCAGAATTTTTGCGTGCAAAAAAATCAGATAAATTAGTACAAGAAATTATAAAAAAACTTATGGGAAAAGAATATAAAATTAATCTGCATGAGGAATTAAATCAAGAAGCAATGAAGAAGATTCAAGAAGTAGCTAAGAAAGCCGAAGATGAAGTTGTAAGCAAAGTAATAAAACAATTAGAAGAAGCAAAAAATGCACAGGAAATTAGTCAAGGAACTTCTTTTGAAAATGATTATGCAGGTCATGAAGATCCGAATTATATGCCCCCAACAGATGGGGATATTCCAGCTGACGCAGAAGGAATAGAATATAACGTTGATTATCAAATGCAAGATCTACCAGAAGAACAAATTTTAATTTTAGGAAAACAAACAAAAGCAAAAGAAAATAGAGTAAAGATAAAAGAAATAACTCCAAGTGATGCTAGAATTACTTTAGAAGGTAGAGTAAGTAATGTAGAAAAAAGATTAACAAAATCAGAAAAAGTCTTGTTAATATTTGAGCTTTTTGATGGGACAGGAATGATTACATGTAAATCTTTTACAGTTCCAGAAGAAGCAGAAGGAGTTATAGCAAAACTTGAAGAAGCAAATACAGTTAAATTAATTGGAAAAGCAAATTTAGATGCATATGCTGGAGATGTAACAGTAATTGCAAATACAATATATCAAACCAATAATGATTCAATACCTAAAAAAGAAGATTTTGAAGAGGAAGAGACACCTTTAATTTTAGGAATGTTGAATAATGTACAAGATAAAATAACAAAAATATCAGAACTAGGGCCAGAAGATGGAAGAGTAACATTATCAGGGGAAGTATTAAATATGGAACCAAGAGAATTAAAATCAGGAAAAACTCTTTTAAGTTTTGATTTATATGATGGTACAAGTACTATGACTTGTAAAGCGTTTTTAAATAAAGACCAAAGCAAAAAAGTTATTGGCAGAATATCAAAAGCAAAAGGTATAAAAATTGATGGAAATGCCGGAATGGATAATTTTTCAGGAGAGTTATCTGTTATGGCAAATACAATTATAGAAACTGATGGATTAAAAAAAGAAATAAGAATGGATAATGCAGAAGTAAAAAGAGTCGAACTTCACATGCATACCAAAATGAGTCAAATGGATGCAATGACATCAGCTAAAGATTTAATAAAAAGAGCTATGAAATGGGGAATGAAATCAATTGCAATAACCGATCACGGAGTTGTACAAAGTTTTCCTGAAGCCCATAAATTACTTGGAGTAGACAATCCAGATATGAAAGTACTTTATGGTGTTGAAGCATATTTAGCTCCAGATAATACAAAATCTGTTTATAATTCTAAAGGGCAAGATTTAGACACAACATATTGTGTATTAGACTTGGAAACAACAGGTTTTTCTGCTAAAACAGAAAAAATAACTGAAGTTGGAATTATGAAATACAAAAATGGTGAAGTAATTGATGAATTTAGTTGTTTTGTAAATCCAGAAAAACATATTCCTGAACGTGTTGTTGAAGTTACTAATATTACAGATGAAATGGTAAAAGATGCAGAAACAATAGATAAAGTATTTCCAAA
>CAMNMV010000047.1 GCA_946545015.1 uncultured Clostridium sp. | reverse complement strand
CGTAAATTACTGTCTTTTTGTGTTTAAATTAGTTATTAAAGTTTTAAAGTATAAATTATAATCAAATAAAGAATATAAAAAATACTTTAAATTTTAAATATGAAGAAAAATTAAAAGGGAGGAAAACAAAAGATGTTTAAAAGAGGAAACAAAGGTATAACATTAATTGCCTTAATTATTACAATTATTGTACTTTTGATACTAGCTGGTGTAACAATAGCTCAAATAACAGGACAAGATAGTGCACCACAAAAAGCAGCAGAAGCAAAGTTGGAAAATGAAAAAGGTGCTATGAAAGATACTGCAAATTTGTTGGCAACAAGATATATTCAAGAATATTATGAAGAAAAATATGTAAAAAGTACACCTGACTTCAATTATGCAAATCAAGGAGCATATGCAGAAGCACAATTTCCAGTTGCCACAGAAGGAGGATATACATATAGTATATCAGGACATACATTAACAGTAACAGATGCAAAAGGAAATACAGTAACAGGAACAATAAATGATAATGGAACAATAACATGGGATGAAACGAGCTCAGGAGAAACCCAATCAGGTAACGAAGGAGGACCAACAGTAATAGGTGGAATAGAATCAATAAAAAGGTGGGACAAAGTAAATTATGATCCAGGAACATTAACGACAGCAAGTATAAAATTACCAGAAGGAGTAGAAATAGAAAAAACTAAATTAGCAAGTTTAAACTTACCAGAGGGAGCTTCAATAAATGGTGCGATAGATGCGAGTAAAGCAACAGATTGGGTAGTATTAGATGTGACAGATAATGGAGATATATTAATAATACCAACAAATTATGATACAACAAAATTACAGTTTAATAAAAGCATATCGACATTTAATAATTCTGTTGAAACATTAGATATAGTTGCATCAATATATAAAAATCCTAGCTATGCTAAGGAATCAAGAAGTATAAGAATAGATGATCTTGAAAGGGCATTAAATGTCAAAGGTTATTCAAATAATATAATTAAAGTTGTCGAAAACGGAAGATTAGATATAGATTCAAATAATAGAATAATAGATCGTGGAATTGGAAATAAAGAAGAAAGAGAATATGAAGTTGTAATCCCAACGAATGATGGTATTTATTCGGATTTTGATAATTGGCCATGCTTAGGAAGGATACCAATAGGTATGCCGGAGAGCTTAAAAAGTGAATATTTTTTGGCTACCAGAGTAATTGATAGGGTGAATTTTGGGAGCTATTATGTATATTATGCGGGTTTGCCTAAGATTTATGTCGATACATCAAATGGATATAGTAAACACTATGGAGATTTGCACATTAAAAGTTTCAGTTCTAATTGGATGCAACTAGGAAATCATCTGGATGATCCATTGGACTTTAGTGGTGAAACTGCTAGTGGAAATGTTTTACCAGTTGTATATTTGAAATCTGGAATTCAAATGAAAAAAATAGATGGAATATGGGAATTGGCTGAAAAATTTGACGAACCAGATCCTGAAGTAAACGCGTCTTCATCTTCTTCGTCTGAAATAGATACATCGACATCTTCATCTTCAGAAATGTAGAATATATAAATGAGTTTTTGATATGTTATGGATATAAAAAATATCAAACTAATGTAATTTATGTTAGTTTGATATTTTTTTTATTTTTTGCTTTTTTTACTTAAAAATGTAGTAAAATATGGATTAATATGATATAGTTAGGCTATAAAATTATGTAATAAAATTGATTTGAAATAAATGGAGGTTCTATATGAATAAAAGAACTAATACAAGAACGATAAATGTAGCAGGAGTACAAATTGGAGGACAAAATAAAATAGTAATTCAATCAATGACAAATACAAAAACTAAAGATGTAAAATCAACTGTAGAACAAATATTAAAATTAGAAAATGCAGGATGTGAAATAGTTAGAGTTGCATGTTTAGATTTGGAAGATGCAAAAGCAATAGAAGAAATAAAAAAAGGAATACATATTCCTATTGTTGCTGATATTCATTTTGATTATAGAATTGCATTAGAAGCAATAAAAAGTGGTGTAGATAAAATAAGAATAAATCCGGGGAATATTGGTGATGAAGAAAAAGTAAGAAAAGTAGTTGAAGCTTGTAAAGAAAAACATATTCCAATAAGAATAGGAGTAAATGCTGGGTCATTAGAAAAAGATTTATTAGATGGAAATGGAAGACCAACTGCAAAAGCGATGGTTGAAAGTGCAAGACGTCATGTAGAAATATTAGAAAAACTTGATTTTTATGATATTTGTATTTCATTGAAAGCTTCAGATTTAGATTTATGTATAGCAGCATATGAAGAAGCAAGTAAAGCATTTGATTATCCATTACATTTAGGAATTACAGAGGCTGGAACAGCTTTTAGTGGTACAATAAAATCAAGTATTGGTTTAGGATATTTAATAAGACAAGGTATAGGAGATACGTTAAGAGTATCTTTATCAGATGATCCTGTCGAAGAAATTAAAGTTGCAAAAGAAATATTAAAAGATTGTAATTTATATGATGGATTACCTGAACTTGTATCATGTCCTACATGTGGAAGAACACAAATAGATTTAATTCCAATAGCAAAAGAAATGGAAGAATTTTTACAAACAATAAAAGCAAATATAACAGTAGCTGTTATGGGATGTGCAGTAAATGGACCAGGAGAAGCTAAAAATGCAGATATAGGAATTGCCGGAGGAATTGATAGTGGAATACTTTTCAAAAAAGGAGAAGTAGTAAAAAAAGTTAAACAAGAAGATATGGTTAAAGTTTTAAAAGAAGAAATTTTAAAAATGATATAAAAGAGGATTACAATGGGAAAAAGTAAAAAAACTGGTATATTAAAATATTTATATATAATAGTTTCACTAGTGTTTATATTGCCTTCTTTAAGGTATTTAGTAGAACATAAAACTGTTCTAGGATTTGATAAATGGTTTTTATTTTTATTAAATGATTCAAGTAGAGAAACGCAAACAATACAATATATCTTTATATTAGCATTAATAACGATTGTATATATTTTAATAATAAAATACAGACAAAAACTATTTGATAATATTAAGAAAATATTGATATTTACAGGTATAATTGGACTTATATATGTATTTTCAATTCCGTTCACATCATCAGATATATTTTATTATATGGGAGTTGGAAGAATTGATTCGGCATATGGACAAAATCCATATTATACAACAATAAGAGAATTTGTTGACGAAAATAGTAAAAGTGAAGAACAAAGAGAAAAACTAGAAAAAGATACTGTCTTAATAGAAGCTAATCAGGGTGATTGGGCTGATACTACAGTTGTATATGGACCAGTATGGCAATTAGTATGTAAAACATTAACTATATTTTCATTTGGAAATGTCGATATAGGATTATTAATATTTAAAATTGTAAATTTAATAATACATATATTTAATTGTTATTTAATATATAAACTTACCGGTAAGAAAGTATTTGCAATAATATATGGGTTAAACCCATTTATATTAATTGAAGCCATAACGTGTGTTCATAATGATATTTTTGTAATATTATTTACACTTTTATCATTGTATTTTATGTTAAAGAAAAGAAAATTAGCAATAAGTATGGGATTTTTAGCATTAGCGACAGGAATTAAGTATTTCTCAATAATGTTACTGCCATTCATGCTAATATATTACTTTAGAAAAGAAAAACCACTTATTAGATTTGTTAATTGCTTAAAATATGGGGTAATATTTGTAATAGTATTGATAATTCCATATTTGCTATATATAAAGGATTTTTCAATATTAAGTGGAATGTTAACACAACAAACTAAAATTGCCAAAAGTATATATATTCCTATAACAGAATTTTTTAAAAATGTAACACTATCAGATATAAGTACATTTTTGTTATATGCATTTGCAATTGTATATTTTTTTACTTGTCTCACATTGTTATTCAAGAAAAAAATAACATTTAGTAATGTAACAAGAAAATATATGATATTTTTATTAATATTTGTATTTGGATTAATAACACAATTTGAACCATGGTATTTAATGTGGTTAATTCCTGTGTTTATGTGGCAAAGTTCAAGTAATATAAAATTAATTATTTTAATAGGAATAATAGTTGAATTTGCAAATAGCGTATTTTTATTAAATGGAGAAGGATTTGAAAACGGGACACCATTTGTTTTAGTGATGTATACATTGATTTTGGCGTCTGCATTAGTTATAGAAAAACAGAAGAATAAAAGAAAAATTGAGTGCTTTACCAAAAGACTTAAGGAGGAAAAAAATTGAGTAAATTAGTTTTAATAGACGGAAATAGTATAATGAATAGAGCATTTTATGGAATAATGGGAAGTAAAATGCTAACAACTAAAGACGGAAAATATACAAATGCAGTATATGGATTTTTATCAATATTGTTTAAATTATTGGAAGATAAAAATCCAGAATATATGGTTGTTGCATTTGACTTAAAAGCGCCTACTGCAAGACATAAAATGTATGAAGGGTATAAAGCCAATCGACATGGCATGCCAAATGAACTTGCTGAACAAATGCCAATGATAAAAGAAGTTTTAAGAGCTATGAATATAGATATAGTTGAGATGGAAGGATATGAAGCAGATGATGTTTTAGGAACTTTATCAAGATATGGCGAAAGTCAAGGACTAGATGTTACAATACTTTCGGGAGATAGAGATACCTTTCAATTAGCAACAGATAAAGTTACAATTAGAATTCCAAGAACTAAAGCAGGAAAGACAGAAACAGAAGAATATAATAAAGATGAAATAATAAAAACTTATGGATTAGAGCCAAAGCAATTAATAGATGTAAAAGGATTACAAGGAGATGCATCCGATAATATACCTGGTGTACCAGGAATAGGAGAAAAGACAGCATTATCATTAATTCAAAAATATGGATCGATTGAAAATCTTTATGATAAAGTTGAAAAAGGTGAAGATGATTTAAAGGGAAAACAAAGAGAAAAAATTGCTGAAAATAAAGATTTAGCAGTTTTATCAAAAACATTAGGAACTATAAATTTAGCAGTTCCTATAACTGATACATTAGATAATTTTAAAGTTGAAGAATGGGATAAACAAAAAGTTTTAGAATTATTTAAAGAATTAAACTTTAATAGATATATAGAAAGATTTGGATTAAAAGATGGAGAACAACCAAAACAAGATGTAAAAAATCTATTTAAAATAGAACAAGTTAAAATAGATGAATTATTAGAAAAAATTAATAGTGAAATTAATAATGAAAATAATGCTAAAAAGGAATTAACATACTTTATTGAGACCAAAAGTGATGAAAATCTGGATAAAATAATCAAAGAGAAGATTACAAGCATTGCAATAGAAGTAGATGATAAAGTTATATACTGTCCAATAAATAATGAAGAAGAAATTATAAAACTCAAAGAAATATTTGAAGATGAATCAATTAAAAAGGTTGGAATAAACCTAACAAGAGATTATATCTTATTAAAACAATTAGGAATAACATTAAATGGAATATCATATGATATTCAAATTGCAAGTTATATTTTAAATCCAACAGAAAACAAGATAACAGTAAACAAACTTGCAAACGACTTTTTAGGATTAGATATTGAAGAATATTTAAAAGCGAATGGTGTGGAAGAAAATAAAGAAGAACAAATAACTTTATTTTCAACAATAGAAAATGCTGAAAATAAAGTGGATGATAAAAAATATGAAACGTCTATAAATGCATATGTTATTTCTAAAATAAAAGAAATAACTACTAAAAGGCTAGAAGAAATAAATGCAATGGATTTATTTAACAATATAGATATGCCTACAGTTGAAGTTTTATCAAATATGCAGTGGAATGGTATGTATGTTGACGAAAAAGAATTAAATGAATTTGGAGACGAATTAAAGAAAAACATAGAAATATTGACAAAAGAAATATATGAGTTAGCTGGCGAAGAATTTAATGTTAATTCAACAAAACAATTAGGTGTGATTCTTTTTGAAAAAATGAAATTACCTATAATTAAAAAGACTAAAAGTGGATATTCAACAGATGTAGATGTTTTAGAAAAATTAAAGAAAGAAGATCCGATAATCAATAAAATATTAGAATATAGACAACTTATGAAACTAAATTCTACATATGTAGAGGGATTAAAACCATATATAAATCCTAAAACAAAAAGAATACATTCATTCTTTCATCAAACAATAACTGCAACTGGAAGAATAAGTTCAACAGAACCAAATCTTCAAAATATTCCAACTAGATTTGAATTAGGAAAACGAGTTAGAAAAATATTTAAGCCAGAGAGTGGAAAAGTTTATATTGATAGTGATTATTCACAAATTGAATTAAGAGTATTAGCTCATATTTCAGAAGATGAACATATGATACAAGCTTTTAAAAATAATGAAGATATACATAGACAAGCAGCTTCAAAAGTATTTAAAACTCCTATAGATGAAGTAACAAGTGAACAAAGAAGTAATGCTAAAGCTGTAAACTTTGGTATTGTTTATGGAATAAGTGATTATGGATTATCAGAACAATTAGGAATTTCTGTAAAACTTGCGAAACAATATATAGAAGAATATCTAGAACAATATTCTGGAATAAAATCATTTATGGATAACATAACTGAAAAAGCAAAAGCTCAAGGATATGTAGAATCATTATATAATAGAAGAAGATATATACCTGAATTAAAGTCAAACAACTATATGGTCAGACAATTTGGAACAAGAGTTGCCATGAATACTCCTATTCAGGGAACAGCAGCAGATATTATGAAAATTGCGATGATTAATGTTTATAATGAAATCAAAAAAAGAGGATTGAAATCAAAAATAGTTCTTCAAGTACATGATGAAATGATGATAGAAGCACCAAGAGAAGAAGCGGAAGAAATAAAACAAATTGTTGTTAATTTAATGGAATCTGCAACTAAATTAAAAGTACCATTAATAGCTCAAATATCAGAAGCTGATAATTGGTATGATTGCAAATAAAAAATAAAAACATACGACAAGGAGAAAAAAATTGGTATTAAAAAAGACAAAAAAGAAAATTTATATACTGTTTGTTATACTAATAATTGCTTTATTAATAGCTTTTAGAGTGCCTGAGAAAGTGTTAAAAATAATTTATCCATTGAAATATGATAATTATGTTGAAACATATTCTGAAAAATATAATGTGGATAAATATTTAATATATGCAATAATTAAAGCTGAGAGTAATTTTGATAATCATGCTGTATCATCTAAAGAAGCAAAAGGATTAATGCAATTAATGAAAAGTACAGCAAAAGATATATCTAAAAAATTAGAATTGAATATTCAAGATGATGAAATAGAAAATCGACTATTAGACCCTGAATTTAATATTAATTTAGGAACAAAGTATATTTCAATATTACTTGAAAAATACAATTCAGTTGAATTAGCTCTTATTGCATATA
Organism: uncultured Clostridium sp.; assembly: GCA_946545015.1. Classification (GTDB taxonomy): domain Bacteria; phylum Bacillota; class Clostridia; order TANB77; family CAG-508; genus CAG-269. The sequence goes on along the minus strand of CAMNMV010000047.1, from coordinate 1,843 downwards.
ATGCAGGAAGTGGTAATGTTGATACATGGCTTGAAAATGGAACTTTAAAGAGTGATGGTTCAAATGTTGAAGAAGTACCATACAAAGAAACAAATAGTTATGTTAGGAAAATTTTAAGAGATTATGACATATATAAAAACTTATATAATTAATAAAAAATAAAAAAATACATTGAAATACTTGACTTTACAGGGCTTGAAAATATATAATACAAAAAACACATAAAAATACATGTGGAGGTATTAAAGACAGATGCAAGAACAACAAAATAATGTATATTTCTCTACAAATAAGTATACAGACTTACAAGATGAAGAAATAATAGAATTAATTAAACAAGGTGATGATCAAGCTTTATCTTTTTTAATAGATAGATACAAAGAACTTGTTAATATAAAAGTATCAAAATATTATATTGTTGGGGCGGAAAAGGAAGATACGATTCAAGAGGGAATGATAGGATTATTTAAAGCTATCAAATCTTTTGATGGAACAAAACAAAATTCTTTTAAGACATTTGCAAATATTTGTGTTGAAAGACAATTGATAACAGCAATAAAGAGTTCAAATAGACAAAAACATATGCCGTTAAATTCATATTTATCATTAAATAATTCTGCATATGAAAATGATGATAATGATGAAGAATTGATTAATACTTTTGATAGTAAAACAATCGAAGACCCTTTAGACACTTTAATGAAAAAAGAGTATTTCGAAGAAATTCAAATTGCTATGGATAAATCATTAAGTGGATTCGAGAAACAAGTCTTAAATAGATACATAAAAGGCGAAAGTTATGTTGATATAGCAACAAAACTCGATGCACCTGTAAAATCTGTTGATAATGCAATTCAAAGAATTAGAAAAAAAGCAATAAAAAATTTATTTAATGATACAAATAGTTAAACAAGGGCCTAAGCCCTTAATCATATGTACAGTTTTGAGATTGGTTTTAGTTAGGGCTAATCTCAAATTTTCTTTTTTGATTTATATGTAAAAGTATATTTATGTTTTTAACAAAAAGGAGTATTTACACATGAACACAATATATCAAAAATGAAAATTTATGTCGATACAAAAAATGACAAAATAAAAAATAGCTAAATGTATTAGAATAACTACTTCTACCATGGTGCTGACGACGTAGATATTTCCAACTCGCCATTTGCTCGCTTGACGATTGATGGAAAATCAATCAATTTATTAAAGTATATCATACTTTTTATAAAATACAATATAAATAATTAAATAATTTTATTATTATTTAATTATTTACCACAATTCAGATAGAATCATATTATATTTCATAAATCAACATAAAATCAATTTTATTGAAATACACCCTATTATAATTCAAACAATCATAATATTGCTTTACATTGCGTTTGCATAAATTGACCTTTTTATGTAAATGTGATATAATGATATCAATAGCGTAAGCTAAATATATTTCCTAAAGGAGTGTTCATATCATGAAAGACTACAATGTAAGACTCGGTGTGGGCGTCAGCGATTACCGTTTCGACTCCAAAGAAGAAGCCATACGCAAACTCAGAAAAGTAGGTTTTAGACCTGCAAATTATCGCCGGAACATGCATGGCGGAAATAAGCTCTCGAAGCGAATCCGCAAAAGCATGAAAGGCGACGCGTATGTAATGGAACATCCGTATGACGGTACTAAAGCCTACATTGGTCACCACCTCGTAGGTACTTCCAACGGATTCGAAAGAGTTCTCTGGGTCCGCATAGTAGGGAAAAACGAACTTCGATAAAAGTTCCAAGAAGTCCTTCCAGCCACCAAATCGCTGGAGGGGCTTCGCCTTTTAATTCTAGCTACAAT
>CAMNMV010000046.1 GCA_946545015.1 uncultured Clostridium sp. | reverse complement strand
TATCTTTTTGAAATTCAGATACAGCAGTAAAAACAATATGATCATTACTAATAGATTGTATATCTAATGATTTAAACCATGTATTAAATGAAATTGGTGTTACTTCATCTTTTAATAATTCTTTTGCTTTTGTTAATAGTTCGTCTTTATCTATTTTCATTTCGTTCATCCTTTCAAAAATAAAGTTGAAAATATAGTTGATTTATATTTAAATTTTTTATAAACAACATAAAAAAATCTATGAAAAAAGTTGTTAAAATAATAAAAAAAATATAGGAATTTTGGAAAAATTGAAATCTTGAATACCAAATATCCCTAGATTTAAAAAACTTATCCACAAACTTATTCACAACTGTTGTAAAATTTATATATCAAATTTTTACAAAAAGCAATAGTAAATAGAAAAAATTTTAAAAAAGTTTAAAATTACTTGACATATTATATTAAAGTGAGGTATAATCGATATACTTGTTATTTTAATGTAAATATTTTGAAAAAAATAAAAGAAACACTTAGGGAGGTGCGAATATGAAAAGAACATTTCAACCAAAAAATAGACAAGAAAAGAAAGAACACGGATTTATGAAAAGAATGAAAACAAGAGCAGGAAGAAACGTATTAAAGGCAAGAAGAGCAAAAGGAAGAAAAAAACTATGTGCTTAAACTTAGAAGGCTAAAAGAAAATAGCCTTTTAAGCTGTTAAGCTATTTTTTCATTTTATTTTTTAAATCTAAATATTAGAATGGGGAAAAGAAAAATGAAAAAAACAAAAATGTTAAAAAAGAATTATGAATTCAGAAAAGTGTTAACTAAAGGAAAATACTATTCTGGAAAATATATAGATTCATTTATATTAAAAAATAGTTTTGATTATAATCTTTTAGGATTAGCAATAAGTGTTAAAACTGCTAAAGCCGTAAAAAGAAATAATATTAAAAGATTAATAAGAGAAAATTATAAAAATGAAGAAGAAACAATAAAAAATGGTTATAGTATTGTTTTTTTATGGAAGAAAAAAGCTGATATAAAAGATGCAAATTTTTCAAATATAAAAGATGATATTTTAAACATTTTTAATAAAGCAAATTTAAAAATAAACAAGGAAAATATATGAAAAAAATACTTATTTGTTTAATAAATTGGTATCAAAAACATATTTCTAGCTGGTTAGACAGCAAAAATATTAAATGCAAATATTATCCAACTTGTTCTGAATATACAAAACAGGCAATAGAAAAATATGGAGCATTTAAGGGATGTTTAAAAGGAATTTGGAGAATTTTAAGGTGTAATCCTTTTTCTAAAGGAGGATATGATCCTTTAAAATAATTTGGAGGTAAATATGTTTGAATTTTTTGCAAATACATTTGGATATGTATTGAATTTTATTTATAATTTCGTAGGAAATTATGGATGGGCAATAATACTATTTACAATATTAGTAAAACTAGCTTTATTACCATTATCAATTAAACAGCAAAAGGCAATGAAAAAAAATGCTAAAATTCAGGAACAAGTTAAGGCAATACAATTTAAATATAAAAATGATCAAGCTAAAATGAATGATGAAATATTTAATTTATATAAGACTGAGAAAATGAGTCCATTTAGTGGATGTTTAACTACAATAATACAACTTATATTATTATTATCAATATTCTATTTAGTAAGAAGCCCATTAACTTTTATGAAAAAAGTACCGGCTGATGTGATTAATAATTATACAACTCAAATACAAGAAGGAGAAAATAATTCTAATAAAGTATATCCTGAAATAGAAATAATAAGACAAAAGGGACAAGAAGATGAAAATGTAAGAGTAAATATGGATTTCTTAGGATTAGATTTAAGTCAAATACCAAAAGAAAATATGTCTGATTATAGAGTTTGGGTAATCCCAGTATTATACATTATTTCATCATTTGTATCAATAAAAATGACTACAAATATGCAAAAAGATTTAACAAAGAAAAAAGAAGAAAAAACAGATGTGATAGATGTTACAGACGGAAAAGCTGAGAAAGTTGAACAAGAAGAAACAGAAGTTGATGTAACAATGAAAACAAATAAGACAATGTCATGGTTAATGCCAATTATGGCAATATCAATTGCAATAATTGCTCCATTAGGACTTGCTTTATACTGGCTTGTAAATAATATTCTAATGATTGTAGAAAGAGTAGCTTTAAATAAATTATTAAAATCTGAGGAGGAATAATAATGGATAAAACTATAGTTGCAGAAGGAAAAACAACAAATGAAGCAATTGAAAATGGATTAAAAGAATTAAAAGTATCAAAAAGTATGGTTGATATTAAAGTATTAGAAAATGAAGATAAAAGAAGTTTCTTTAGTATATTAACTCCAAGAGTAGTAAAAGTTGAATTAACAGTAAAAGAAGGAATTACAGAAAGTACTAAAGGCGAAGAAACAAAAAGAATTGAAAAGAAAGAAATAGTCTTATCTGAAGAAGAACAAGAAAAAGCTAGAAATAATGTAGAAACATTTTTAAAGGATTTTGTTAAAAATTTACCAGAAGGAACACAATATAAAGTAGAAAAAACAATATCTGGTTTAAACGTTACTATGAATAATTCAGAATTGGGATATTTAATAGGATATAGGGGAGAAACACTATATGCTCTTCAAAATGTTTTAACAGCTATTGCTGGAAAAGATATAACTAATAAAGTAAGAGTTGTTCTTGATATTGAAGGTTATAAAGCAAAAAGAGAAAAAACATTAGAGGATTTAGCTGAAAAAGTAGCAAGAACTGTTGTAAAAACAAGAAAATCAATTACATTAGAGCCAATGCAACCATATGAAAGAAAAATAATACACACAAAATTACAAGAAAATAGTAAAGTTGAAACAAATAGTATAGGGGAAGAACCAAGAAGAAGAATAGTGGTTTCTTTAAAAAAATAAAATAAATAATAATTAAGAAAAATCGGAGGTCAAAGGTCGGATTTACTTATAGTTTTTAAGTATATCGATTTTTGCCCTCTTTTTTTAGAAAAGGAGGAAAAATGAATACAATAGCATCAATATCAACAGCACCACGGAATAGGTGGTATTGGAATAATAAGAATGAGTGGAGATGATTGTTTCAAAATATTAAATAAAATATTTAAAGCTAAAAATGCTGAAGATATAGATAATATAAAAGGATATAGCATTAAATACGGACATATTATAGATGAAAAAAACAATATAGTTGATGAAGTTTTAGTATCATATTTTAAAGCGCCCAAAAGTTATACTACAGAGAATATGTGTGAAATAAATACACATGGTGGAATCATTGTATTAAGAAAGATTTTAGAATTATGCTTAAAAAATGGGGCAAATATGGCGGAAGCAGGAGAGTTCACTAAAAGAGCATTTTTAAATGGAAGAATTGATTTGTTACAGGCAGAATCTGTTATAGATGTAATAAATGCAAAATCAGAAAAAGAAGCTACAGCTAGTATTAAACAATTAGAAGGAAATTTATCTAAAAAAATAAAAGAAATAAAACAAAAAATACTAGATGTAATGGTAAATGTAGAAGTTGTAATTGATTATCCAGAATATGATGTTGAAGATGCTACAGATGATGAAATCTTGAATATGTTAGATGATGTTGAGAATGAATTATCTAAATTAGAAAAAAGCTTTGATAATGGAAAATTAATTAAAGAAGGGATTAAAACAGCAATTATAGGCAAACCTAATGCTGGAAAATCCTCATTGCTAAACGCTATCTTAAAAGAGGAAAGAGCAATTGTTACTGATATTGAAGGAACTACACGAGATACTATAGAAGAATTTGTTAATATAAATGGTATCCCTTTAAATTTAATAGATACAGCGGGAATAAGATCTGCAGATAATGAAGTAGAGAAGATAGGGGTCGAAAAATCTAAGAAAATAGCTAAAGATGCTGATTTAATTATTGCTATATTTGATTCTAGTAAAGAACTTACTAACGAAGATATAGAAATATTAGATATAATTAAAGGTAAAAAGGTAATTATAGTATTAAATAAAATAGATTTATCTTCTAAAATTGATGAAAATAATAAGAAATTACGAGAAGTGTCTAATTGCATAGTGAAAATTTCAGCATTAAATGAATTAGGAATAGAAGATTTATATTCAAAAATTTCTGACTTATTTAATTTGAATGAAATAAATGTAGATAATGAATTAGTTATAACAAATTTACGACATAAAAATTTAATTTCAAAAGCAATAGAAAATGTAAAAAAAGCCAAAACGGAACTTGAAAACTCAGTTCCATCAGATATTATAGCCATTTTTATTAAAGATATTTTAGAGAGTTTGGGAGAAATTACGGGTGAAGAAGTGACTGAAAATATCATTAATGAAATTTTTTCTAAATTCTGTTTAGGAAAATAATTTTTTTATTACGAGAATGAAAAATAAGACACTTTTAAAACAAAAACGAACAATTCTATTAATAAAAAATAAAATAGCTTAAAACGAAAAATAAAGAAAAATAATACACAGAAGTAGACATAAAACAATAAAAGTAATATAATTGATATATATACGCAAAGAAATAGAAATAATGAAGAAATAAATAAGTAATATAAACAAAATGAAAAGAGAACAAATTTTCTTGTTTCACATAGAAAAAATCGACAAAATTCGACAAACAGGAAAAAAGTATTCGACAAAATTCGACAAAGCAAATAAATATATGAAAGAGGGATTATAAAATGAGTTATTATGCAGGAGATTATGATGTTGCGGTAGTTGGTGCCGGACATGCAGGATGTGAAGCTGCGCTTGCAAGTGCAAGATTAGGAATGAAAACATTAATATTTTCAATAAGTTTAGAAAACATAGCTAACATGCCATGTAATCCACATATAGGAGGAAGTTCTAAAGGGCATTTGGTTAGAGAAATAGATGCTCTAGGTGGAGAAATGGGTAAAAATATTGATAAGACAATGATGCAAATAAAGATGTTAAATACTTCTAAAGGCCCTGCTGTACATTCTTTAAGAGCGCAAGCAGATAGAAAAAAATATCAAGCTGAAATGAAACATACTCTTGAAAAACAAGAAAATCTTGAAGTAAAACAAGCAGAAATTGTAGATATAAAATTAGAAAATGGAAAAGTTAAATCAATAGAAACAAATGTAGGGGCAATTTATAATGTTAAATGTTTAATACTTGCCACACGGAACATATTTAAAAGGAAAAATATTTATAGGTGAATTTAGCCAAGAAAGTGGACCTGATGGAGTAGCTGCAGCTAATAGACTATCTGATAGCTTAAAGAAGATAGGAATTAATTTAATTAGATTTAAAACAGGAACACCAGCCAGAATTAATAGAAAAAGCATTGACTTTAGTAAAATGGAAGTTCAAAAAGGAGATGAAGGGATAGTCCCATTTTCTTTTGAAGATGAAATAAAACCTTTTAACCAAGTAGATTGCTATTTGACTTATACCACTGAAGAAACACATAAAATTATAAGAGAAAATCTACATAGATCTCCTTTGTATGCTGGAAAAATAGAAGGAACAGGACCTAGATATTGTCCATCTATAGAAGATAAAGTTGTAAGATTTAGTGATAAACCAAGACATCAAGCCTTTGTTGAGCCAGTGGGAGAAGATACTGAAGAAATGTATATTCAAGGGATGAGTTCATCTCTTCCAGAAGAAGTTCAAATTGCTTTTTATAGAACAATTCCGGGATTAGAACATGCAGAGTTTACTAGACCTGCATATGCTATAGAATATGATTGTATAGATCCTTCAGAATTAAAACTATCATTAGAATATAAAAATATAGATGGTTTATTTATGGCAGGGCAAATAAATGGTACATCTGGCTATGAAGAAGCTGCTTGTCAAGGGTTAATTGCAGGAATAAATGCAGCACAAAAAATAAAAGGAAAAGAACCAGTTATATTAGATAGAACTCAAGGCTATATAGGAGTATTAATTGATGATATTGTTACTAAAGGAACAAATGAACCATATAGAATGATGACATCTAGAGCAGAATACAGATTACTTCTAAGACAAGATAATGCCGATTTAAGATTAACTAAAATAGGACATGATGTAGGGCTAATTTCAGATGAAAGATATGAAAGATTTGAAAAGAAAAAAGAAAATATAGAAAAAGAAATAGAAAGATTGAAAAACTTAGTAGTAAAGCCAACAGAAAAGGTAAATAAATTATTGAAATCTAAAGGAACATCACCTTTAACTACAGGAACTAAAATGGCAGAATTATTAAAAAGAACTGAAATAAAATATGAAGATTTAAGAGAAATAGATGAAAATAGACCTAAATTATCAGAACAAGAAAAAGAAGAAGTAGAAATCCAAATAAAATATGAAGGATATATAAAATTACAAGAAGAACAAGTACAAAAATTCCAAAAGTTAGAAAGTAAAAAGTTATCAGAAGATATTGACTATGAAACAATAAAAGGAATTAGTTTAGAAGCAAGACAAAAATTAAATAAATTCAAACCAACATCAATAGGACAAGCTTCAAGAATATCAGGCGTTTCACCAGCTGATATATCAGTACTTTTAATATATGAGCAGATGAATAAAAATAATAAAGGAGAATAAAAATTTGAATAAAGAAGAATTTTTTCAAAAAATAAATGAGTATTCTATGGCTTTGGAGATAAAGTTAAACGAGGAACAAAAAGAACAATTTTATGAATACATGAATTTATTATTAGAATGGAACGAAAAAATAAACTTAACAGCAATTGTAGATCCAGAAGAAATAATATTAAAGCATTTTATTGATTCTATTACTATAAGTAAATATATCGATAAAAGCAGCTATGTGGCAGATATTGGAACAGGAGCAGGCTTTCCTGGAATTCCTTTAAAAATATTAAGAAAAGATATCAAAATTGTTCTAGTAGATTCATTAAATAAAAGAATTAAATTTCTAGATGAAGTTATAGAAAAACTTAATTTGAATAATATTGAAGCAATACATGCTAGAGCTGAAGAATTTGGACAAAACAAAAAATATAGGGAACAATTTGATATTGTTACTTCTAGAGCAGTTGCAAATCTTTCAACATTGTCTGAGTATTTAATACCACTTGCAAAAGTTGGAGGAAAAGTATTAAGTATGAAGGGACCAGGTGCTTTAGGTGAAATCGAAAATGCAAAAAATGCAATTAAAGTTCTTGGAGGAACCATTGAAAAAGTAAATGAATTTAAATTACCATTATCAGATATAGAAAGGACAATTATTAATATAAAAAAGGAAAATAAAACTCCGAATAAGTATCCTAGAAAAGCAGGATTACCGTCAAAAGAACCTTTAAAATAGAAACAAATTAAGAAAAATAATGCTTATATTTAATTATTTCAAAGCAGTCAAAAAATATAATAAAATAATTGATAAAAAGTCAATAAATTTAGTTAAATTTATTGACTTTTTTAATATATTTTTATATTATATAAATGTTAAAAAAATACGAAAAATGGAGGACAAAAAAGTGTGTAAAATAGTATCAATAGCAAATCAAAAAGGCGGAGTAGGTAAGACTACAACTGCAGTAAATTTAAGTACAATAATAGCTAAAAAAGGTAAAAAAGTTTTATTAATTGATGCAGATCCACAAGGAAATGCGACTAGTGGATTGGGAATTGACAAAAATGTCGAATTATCTACATATGATATTTTAGTTAATGATACTACTATAGATGAAGTAATAATGAAGACATCAATAAAGAATCTAACAATATGCCCATCGAACATAAGTTTGGCAGGAGCTGAAGTAGAACTTGTATCAATGATGTCAAGAGAACAAAGATTAAAGGAAAAATTAGAACCTGTAAAAGACTATTTTGATTATATATTTATTGATTGTCCACCATCATTGGGATTAGTAACATTAAATTCATTTACAGCTTCAAACAGTGTTTTAATTCCAGTTCAATGTGAATATTTTGCATTAGAAGGATTAGGACAATTATTAAACACCGTTAATTTAGTAAAAAAACATTTAAATAAAGAGATAGAAATTGAAGGAGCTCTTCTTACAATGTATGATATAAGAACAAATCTTTCTAATCAAGTTGTAAAAGAAGTTAAAAAATATTTTGATAACAAAGTTTATAAAACAGTAATACCAAGAAATGTAAGATTAAGTGAGGCACCAAGTTATGGAATGCCAATAACAGTTTATGATCCAAGGTCAAAAGGTGCTAAAAGTTATATAAAATTTGCAAAAGAATTTTTAAAGGAAAATGAAGAATAAAAATAATTAAGATAATATATAAGAAGGGAATGTGATTAATATGCCAAAAATGACAGGTCTAGGAAAAGGATTAGATGCTTTATTTGGACCAACTCCAAAAGAAGAACAACAACAAGAAAATGATATATTACTAAATTTAAATATAAATGACGTTGAACCAAATAGAAATCAACCAAGAAAAACTTTTGATGAAGAAGCATTAGAAGAATTAGCAGATTCAATAAAAGAATATGGACTAATACAACCAATTGTTGTAACAAAAGAAGATGATTATTATCAAATAATTGCTGGAGAAAGAAGATGGAGAGCTTCTAAAAAGGCTGGATTAAAAGAAATACCAGCAATAATTAGAGAAAATGATAAAAGAAAAAATGCAGAAATAGCACTAATAGAAAACATACAAAGAGAAGATTTAAATCCATATGAAAAGGCTGTAGGAATAAAAAATTTAATGCAAGAATATGGATTAAGACAAGAAGATGTTGCAAAAAAACTTGGAAAAAGTAGAAGCGCTGTTGCAAATTCAGTAAGAATATTAAATTTGGAGCCACGTGTATTAGAATTTGCCAAAGAAGGAAAATTAACAGAAGGACATTGCAAATCATTACTTTCTATAACAGATCAAGATAGACAATATAATACTGCAGTACAAATGATTGAAAGAAATGCAACTGTAAGACAATTAGAAAAAGCGGTAAAAGTAAAAGTTTCAAAAGAAGAACAAGATAAAAATCATATATTATATAAAGATATAGAAAATACTTTTCAAGGATTTTTTGGTACAAAAGTAAGATTAGATGCAGGAAAGAGAAGAGGAAAGATAGTTATTGAATATAGCTCAAATGATGATTTAGAAAGAATATTAGATTTAATAAAATAAAAAAATATAAATCTGCTAAACTAAAAAAGTTAGCAGATTTTAAATTTTTACACAAAGTTATAAAATGGAAGTCAAAAAATTATAAAAAAAGCTTGACAACATAGCTCCAAATATGCTATATTAATAAATGTCTTATGAAGACACGGAGAGGTGGTCGAGTTGGTTTATGGCACCAGTCTTGAAAATTGGCGTGCGTTAATAGCGTACCGTGGGTTCGAATCCCACCCTCTCCGCCATTTTTTTATATA
>CAMNMV010000045.1 GCA_946545015.1 uncultured Clostridium sp. | reverse complement strand
TATATTAGACATCTATTTTAGCTATTTACAATACTTATTTTTATCGGTATTTCTTTCCAATAATTTTCTATATTTAGTCCTGAATTAATATCTTTTCTTCTTAGTTCTATAAAATTTAATACATCTTCATATTTATTGAATAGTCCAACTTTATTTAATTTTACATTTTTACTTTTTAGTTCATTTTCATAATATTTAAAATCTGTATATAAATATGAATAGTTTATTGTTCCTAAACAATCATACCCTAACACTTCGTTTATTTCTATTTCTTTATTAACATTTATATATTCATATGGTGATTCAATAAGTAGTATTTTAGTATCTATTTTTAAATTATCACAACATTCTTTGTATTTTTTTATATATTCCAAGTCTGGTATGATTTCAAGCATATCATACTTGGTAAACCATTTATCTTCTACCTCCTGCGTAATTGATATTGCTTCTCTATCATTTATTAAGTCTTTTAATGGCCATGCATTATAAATCCAGTTTTCACTTTTCTTCATTTCAGCTACTATAAATCCAGTTTTGTATAATTTTTCATCCATTATTCTCCTCTTTTCAATATTATTTTTTGTTATTTACTACACATTTAAAAGAATTTGTTCACTATTCTCTAAAATGAGTTTAATTTTGTTACTATCAATCTGTTCTATACAATCTATCCATACCGTAGGTCCGTCGTCATTTCGTCCCCATTCAATCCATTGTTTCGATTTTTTATCATTTTTATTATACTCTAAATATGGCTCATTTAGATAATATACTATTATACCTTCTCCACCAATAGTACAAAAATCTTCATTTTTTGATATAATCGCAGTATTAGGATCACCATAAAATTCACCAATCAGTATCAATTTGTCTAGATTTTTAAACTTAAGAAAAACCTTTTCATATTCATATAAAATTTCATAATTATCACTTTCTGCTATTTTTTTCATATTATTCATCTCCGTCAAAATTTGTCAAATTATTCAGTGAAATTAACCAATATCATAAGATAATACCGTTCATTCTTTGATTTTTCTATATAAAAAAGCCCTATACAAATATTTTTTTAATTGTATTCATATTAGAGTTCTTATAATTTTTTATTTACTTAATAATCTTATTTCTTAATTGAGCTACTCATAGTTGTTATTTTTTAATCCAGTATCAATGCCAGAAAATATTATTTCATGCATAATATCAACATATGTTTTAGTTTCACCATATTTTTGAACCATTATATCAAAAATTTGCTTTATTTTTCCTCCTAAAATAACTTTACAAATCTATTTTTTCCACTTCTATCATAATATAATATTTTTTAGTAAAATTCAAGTCTTCTATGTTTCCCCCCTACCTAGTGATATATTTCCATATTGACAAAATCTGAGTACTTTTGCTTAATTCTTTTTGCCTAAGGTATTATTTATTTTTTATCTTTTTTATTGATATAAAAAAAGCTTTTATCTTATTAAATATTTTTCTTATTATAGATTCTTTATATTCAATAAGATTTTTTTGTGCATTCTCTACTGTTATATTTTCATTCTTTTCATTATTAATTCTTTTAAATAAGTTATCCAGATTATATTTTTCATCTAGTTTTTTTTGATATATTTCTTCATTTTTAAAATACCTTTCTTTCAGTTTTTCTTTTACACCCTCATCTTCACACCAATATTTTAAATTCAATATTGCTATTAACGTAAGAGTTTCTTCTTTTAAATTTTGTTCTTCTATTGATTTATTAATATCAATAGTTTTAATATAATTATGATCTTTTTCACGTTTTAATAGTTGTCTTAATTTTATTGGTATCTTATTTCTATCTTCTTCATCTAATACATCTAAAACACTATCTAACTCTGAGTATGCTTGACGTGTACTTAATGATATACTCATATTCTTTCTCCTACTTTACTATTTAACTTCTTCATTTGTCAGATCTTTTTCTTGACTTTTTTTTTCTCTTTGTAGTTCCTCTATTTTTTTTATTTCTTCCTTTATTTTTCCTGATCTTACTTTCTTTTTTGTGAAACAAATTGCATTATTTAAAAATTTTTTTCCTGCCGAAACTGTCTTATTTAATATATTAGGATTCTTAGAATTGTTTTCAGAAAGATTTTGTAATTTTATCATTTCCTCTTCTTTATCTTCCTGTTTCTGTTGTAAACATTCTTCAATTTCTCCTAGTGTAGTAATTTTTCTATCAAAATCTGATTCAATTTTATTTTTAATTTTCATTATATATTCACTAGGCCATAATCTTTCATCGTCTTCTTTTTGGAATGAATATATATCATAAAATGATATTAATTCTTCATCAACCATTACACCATATTTATCAATATAATCAGATAAAATATTAGATATTGCCGTATCAAATTTCGACATATTTCTTTCCTGAGGTCTATCTGTTTTTTTAAAAAAATCTGTATCAATTATTTGAATTTTTTTCTCTTTTTCATTCCACATTATATTATCATAATGTAAATCATCAAACATTATTCCATTTTCTGATATCTTTCTTATACTATCTTCTGCATTTTGAAAAGCTTGTTGTAATTCCAAAAGTGGTATATCTTTTATTTTATTTTTCAACTTTTCTCCTTCTATAAAATCCATTGAATATCCAATAAAGTTACCTTTTTCATCTTGCAATAATTTATTAGGAAATATGCATATATCGCTTTTAATACCAACGATTTTTTCTAATGATTCTCTACTATAAAATCTCTCAGTATCAGGTTTATCTTTTAAAATTTTATATGCTTGCTGCCCATTTTTATATACATCAGCGAACTTTCCTTCTCCTATTTTTTTTAGTCCATTAATTTCATCTATTGAAATTATTTCAACCATATTCTCTTGTTTTTTTATCATTTTTTCCTCTTTCATATTTATATATTAAAAATACTTATTTAAAATATAGCATAAATATTTTTTTATTACAATGTTTTTGTAATTATTTAAAATTTGTGATAAAATATTAATATTCAAATATTAAGGAGTTTTAGATGTTAAGAATTAATAATTTTAAAATAAGGAAAGATCTTTCTGATTCAGAAATTTTAGATTTAGCAATTGAAAAAAATAATCTAAATAAAGATGATATAACAAATATTTTTATTTCTAAAAAATCTATAGATGCCAGAAAAAAAGATGATGTTCATTATAGCTATTCTATTGATTTCGAAGTTAAAAATGAAAATTCAAGTAAATATAAAAAATTTGCTAAAGTAAAAAAACTAGAATATCCCCAATTTAATATAAATAGAAAAAGTACATTAAGACCAGTTATAGTTGGAGCTGGACCAGCAGGACTTTTTGCTGGTTTAACATTAGTTCAAAATGGTTTTAAACCTATTATTATTGAACAAGGAAAAAATGTTGAAGAAAGAAAAAAAGATATAGAAGAATTTCAAAAAACAGGAAAACTTGATACATTATCTAATGTTCAATTTGGTGAAGGTGGTGCAGGAACTTTTTCCGATGGAAAATTAACTTCAGGAATAAATAGTCCTTATTGTAGAAAAGTATTAGAAGAATTCGTAAATTTTGGAGCACCAAAGCAAATCCTATATTTAACTAAACCTCATATTGGAACAGATAATTTAATAAATATAATTAAAAATATGAGAGAATATATTATTTCTAAAGGTGGAGAATTTCTTTTTAACGAAAAAGTAACTGATTTTGAATTTATAGATAATCAAATTTCAGCTGTATACTGCAGTAAAAAAATCGAAACTGATAGTGTGATCTTGGCAATTGGCCATAGTAGTAGAGATACTTTTGAAAAACTTTATGCAAAAGGTATTAAAATGGAAGCTAAAGATTTCTCAGTCGGAGTTAGAATAGAACATTTACAAAGTGAAATTAATAAAGCACAATATGGTACCCTCACAAAATTAAAATTACCACCTGCAGAATATAAATTAGCATATCACTCTCCTAGTAAACATTCATGTTATACTTTTTGTATGTGTCCTGGAGGACAAGTTATGGCTTCATCTAGTGAAGAAGGAACTATTGTTACAAACGGTATGAGTAACTTTGCACGTGATGGTGTTAATGCAAATTCAGCTCTTCTAGTTGGAGTAACAACAGCAAATTTTGACTCTACATCACCACTTAATGGTATGTATTTTCAAAAAGATTTAGAAGAAAAAGCATTTAGACTTGGCGGTAGTAATTATAATGCTCCTGTTCAAAGAGTTGAAGATTTTATTTCTAATAAAAAATCTACTTTTATAGGTAGTATTAAACCAAGTTACAAACCAGGAGTTACTTTATCTAATTTAAATGAAATATTACCCGATTTTGTTGCTCAAACATTAAAAGAAGGATTAATTTATTTTGATACCAAACTAAAAGGTTTTGCAAATCCTGATAGTATTTTAACTGGAGTTGAAACAAGAACATCTTCTCCTGTTAGAATTTTAAGAAATGAGAATTTAGTCTCAAATATAGATGGACTTTACCCTTGTGGTGAAGGAGCAGGTTATGCTGGTGGTATAATGTCTGCAGCAGTAGATGGGATAAAATGTGCAATTGAGGTGTTGAAGCATTAACTTCAACTCCTCAATTCTTTTATTATTCTTTCTAAATTTTTTATTAGATAATCTACATCTTCTATTGTATTATCTTCTCCAAATGTAATTCTTAATGCAGATTTTGCTTGTTCTTCATTCAATCCTATAGCAGTTAAAACATGAGAAGGATTTGGATTTCCAGTGGAACAAGCAGAACCACTTGAAGCACTTATCCCTATCTCATCTAACTTTAATAAAATAGATGTACCTTCAACTCCTTCAAATGAAAAATTTGCATTTCCAGGTAATCTATCTTCTATAGCTCCATTTAATATAACTTTTGGAATTCTTCTTTTTACTTCTTGAATATAATAATTTCGTAATTTTTTTAAATATTTCATATGTGTATTTAAATTTTCATTTGCTAATTTACACGCTTCTCCTAATCCGACTATTCCAGCAACGTTTTCAGTCCCTGCTCTTTTACCTTTTTCTTGATGTCCACCATATATTATATTTTCAAATTCAATTCCTTCTTTTACATATAATGCCCCTATTCCTTTTGGTCCATACAATTTATGTCCTGAAATTGATAATAAATCTATTCCTAATTCTTTTACATCAATAGGCATATTCCCTGCCCCCTGCACTGCATCTGTATGAAAAATTATATTATTCTCTTTTGCAATTTTAGAAATCTCCTTTATTGGTTCTAATGTTCCTATTTCATTATTTGCAAACATTATGCTAATTAAAATTGTATCATTATCTATTCTTTTTCTTAGTTCGTCTAAATCAATTTTTCCTTCATTATCAACATTTAAATATGTCACTGTAAATCCTTCTTCTTCCAATTTTCTACATGAATTTAAAATTGCTGGATGCTCTATTTTAGATGTTATTATATGTTTTCCTTTTTCTTGATATTTATATGCAATTCCTCTTATCGCTGTATTATCACTTTCTGATCCTCCTGATGTAAAATATATTTCATTTGGATTAGAATTAATTAAATCTGCTACATTTTTTCTGGCTATATCTATAGCTTTTTTGGCAGATCTACCTAATGTGTACATTGAAGAAGGATTACCAAATTCAGTTTTATAATATGGTAACATTACATTTACGATTTCTTCTTTTGTTCTAGTTGTTGCCGCATTATCAAAATATTTCGAATTCAATAAAAATCACCTCTATATAAAATTTATACATTTCAATGTACTTATATTCATTGTATTATTCTTTTAATATTTTTAATATTTTGTATCGTTGCATTATAACCATATTGATAACAAATTTCCATATTTTTTATATCTAACAATCCCATTTTGTCTGTTTTTATTGTTAATATATAATCACTTAAATCTAAATTGTTTTCAGAAATTTTATTTCCCATAATGTTAATTGTTCTCATTGCAATATCCATTACATTACTTTCTTCATTTATTTCATCATTTTCAAAATTGACAGCTATAACTTTTTGAGCCCCTTGTTTTTTTACTTCTTTTACAGGAATATTATCTAATACTCCTCCATCTAAAAATCTATGTTTTTTATATTCACATGGACAAAAAATAGCTGGAAAACTACTACTTGCTCTCACAGCTCGTCCTATGCTTATATCAGTTATATACTTTATATTATCTTTGTTTTCTTTAGGAATATAATTAGTAAATATATATTCATTTGTATCTTCCATATCAACAGCTGGAATAACTAATGGCATTTGAATATCAGAAAT
Organism: uncultured Clostridium sp.; assembly: GCA_946545015.1. Classification (GTDB taxonomy): domain Bacteria; phylum Bacillota; class Clostridia; order TANB77; family CAG-508; genus CAG-269. The sequence continues at coordinate 3,254 of CAMNMV010000045.1, read as the reverse complement.
AACTTTAATTCCTTTTTCTTTTGCTAAAGTAGAATATTTTTCTTCTATTCCTACCCCGGTTTTAAATCCTATAAACTTAGCTTTTTTCTTTCCTATAAATCCTCCTATTTTTGTCAAAAACGGTATAGAATTTATATTAACAATTTCTTTAGCATAAGTTTTAAATATTTCAAAAATATCGTTAGCAGAGTACCCCATTGCATATAAAGAAGCTATAATTCCTCCCGAACTAGTACCTCCAATAATATCTACTTTTATATTATTTTCTTCAAATGCTTTTATTACTCCCGCATGTGCAATTCCTCTTATTCCACCACCTGATAATGCTAAACCTATTTTCATTTATTCACCTTCCCATAATTCTATTATTTGCTAAGTTTTCATATTTATACTAATTTTTATGCAAAAAAATAGAGTCAATCTTTTATTGGCTCTATCCTTTATCTTTTTTGAAGTATCCCTAAAAACAAATTAATTTTTATTTGTATAATAACATTCTCCATACCCATAAGTTACTTTATAATAGCTACCTAAGAAATCTGGTTTTCCAGTATCTTTTAATTCATATGTTGGTTCTATTACTACTTTTCCTGTATTATCTATTACTCCCCATTTTCCATCTTTCATAATTCCAGCAAAACCATATTCATTAAATTCTGTAACTTGATCATAGATACATTCTACTTTTATTTGACTATCTTTATCTTCAAATCCCCATTTCAGATCTTGGCTAATAGGAAATAATGTACTATTAATATATATTTCCTTGCTAGTAGTTATCTTTCCTGTTTTATCGATATAAACATTTTTTTCTTGGTTGCTAACCTTTATATATTCTCCCTCGTATGATAATTCTGAATTGATATTTTCAGAGATTTTCTCAAGTTTTTCAGAATATATAACTAATTTATTTTCAGATGTAACATTAGCTTGTAGTAAATTACAATTTCTTAATTTTTGAATTGAATCATATACAAAGTCAACTTTTGTTTCATCTTTACTGTTTATTATTCCTAATTTACCATCAATATTACATGCTATAAAGTAATCTTCAAATAGATATTTCATATATGTATATTTTGATTCTATCAATCTTTTAGCATTTTCGTCTAAAACTCCATACATTGTTTTATTATCTATGTTTTGAATAGTAATTATATATTTTCCATCATTAACTTCTATTCTAGCTTCATCACTAGTTATATCTGCTTTATTACCTTTTACATCTAAAACATCCACTGTTCCATCTTTTAATTTTGCATATAAATATTTTCCACTTACATCAATTTGTGAATATTTTATATCTACAAGTTTGTTTCCTTCTATATCTACAATTCCATATTTTTTGCTTTTTTCAACAATAAATAGTTTTACATTTTTATTATAAAATATTGATTGATATTCATGATTTATAAGTTGTGTTCTATTTTTATAAACTCCATATTGTCCATTTTTTGATGCTAATAAATATATATTTTCATCTTCATTTGCATCTACTATTCTTGCCACATCATTATATTCAGTTTCTAACAAACCATTTCCGTCTACATCTAAGTAACCATATCTATAGCCTTCATCAGTCTTTATTCCTACGATATATCCTGTTTTATCATATTTATCTTTTTCTGTATAATATCCATCTGCAATTATTGTCTCGTATTTTATTTGTACTAAATTAGTTCCTTTTATATTTATAACACCAAATTTTCCTTTTTGTTCTACCAATAATTCGCCTTCTTTAAATCCTAAAGAATCAATTTTTTCATATATTGCTTCTGTTATTTTCTTACCTGAAAAATCTATTAATCCATACTTATCAGCTTCTCTATAAACTAAAACACTTTTTTCATACATGAATGGACTTTCTATATTTTTCAATCTAATTGCTGATACATCATGATAATTAGAAAGAATTTCTTCATTTTTTTCATTAAGCACTTTTATATCTTTATTTTCTGTATAGCAAATAAATACAGCTTTAGATGGATTTGGTATAACGACATTTTCATAACTTGGTTCAACAACTATATTAGCTGTTTTATCTATAACTCCATATTTACCATCTTTTTGTAATACAAAATAATCTACATTTTCAACTGTTTCTACACTATATTTTCTTCCACTATCAGTTGCACCTTTTATCATAAATGCAATGGCTAATATAACTAATACTATAAAAATTGAAATTATTACTTTTTTATTTTTCATATAAATTCCTAAACCTCTCTTTTAATTTTATTCTTCAGTTCAAATTATTCATATTTTTAATATTGTCTTCCCCAGTATACCATTTTACTTGCTTTTTTACCACAACATACACAAGTATCAGAAATATGTTCTTGTTCAAATGGTATGCATCTTGATTTAGCAGAAGTAATTTCTCTTATTTTTTCTTCACATTCTGCACTTCCACACCACATTGCTTTTACATATCCTTGATTTTCTGTAATATTTTTTACAAATTCATCCATATTTTTAGCAACTGTTGTTCTTCTTTTTGTATTTTCTTTTACCATATTAAACATATTTACTTGTATATCATCTAATATTTCTTGTAGTTTTTCATTTATTTCATCAAGTGATACTTCTATTTTTTCAGCTGTATCTCTTCTACTAATGATACATTTATTATTTTCAATATCTCTAGGGCCTAATTCAATTCTAACAGGAACACCTCTCATTTCCCAATCATTAAACTTAAATCCTGGTGAATATTGTTCTCTATCATCTAATTGCATTCTATATTTTTTATTTAATTCATTGTATAGTTCTGTTGCTTTTTCTTTTACCCCTTCTTTATGCATTGCAATAGGCACAATAACAGCTTGTATTGGAGCCACTCTTGGTGGTAATTTCAATCCTCTATTATCTCCATGTGCCATTATTATTGCACCAATTAACCTTGTTGAAATCCCCCATGATGTTTGATATGCATATTCTTCTTTTCCTTCTCTATTTTGGAATTTTACTTCGAATGGTTTTGTGAAATTTTGTCCAAAATAATGTGAAGTTCCAGCCTGTAATGCTCTTCCATCATGCATTAATGTTTCAACTGTATATGTTTCATCTGCACCAGCAAATTTTTCTGTTTCTGTTTTTATTCCTTTTAAAACTGGTAATGCCAAAAAGTTCTCTAGCACATCTTCATATATTTCAAGCATTTGAATTGTTCTTTGTTTAGCTTCTTCTGCTGTTTCATGAATTGTATGACCTTCTTGCCATAAAAATTCTCTTGAACGTAAAAATGGTCTTGT
>CAMNMV010000044.1 GCA_946545015.1 uncultured Clostridium sp. | reverse complement strand
AAAGGAATGTTACCACACAATTCTTTAGGTAGACAAAGTCTTAAAAAATTAAGAGTTTATGCTGGTTCTGAACATGAGAATCAAGCACAAAAACCAGAAGTTTGGGAGGTAAGTAAATAATGGCTAAAAAAAGTGATATAGTTTATTATGGTACAGGTAGAAGAAAATCTTCTATTGCTAGAGTTAGAATAGTTGAAGGTTCAGGAAAAATAACAGTTAATGGAAAAGACATTGATGAATTTTTCGGATTAGAAACTTTAAAAGTTATAGTTAGACAACCACTTACAGTTACTGATACAACAGCTAAATATGATGTTGTTGCTACAGTTAAAGGTGGAGGTATAGCAGGACAAGCTGGAGCAATCCGTCATGGTATTGCTAGAGCTTTAAATGAAGCAAATGCTGAATTTAGACCAGCATTAAAAACAAACGGATTCTTAACAAGAGATCCAAGAATGAAAGAAAGAAAAAAATACGGTCTTAAAAAAGCAAGAAAAGCACCACAATTCTCAAAAAGATAATTATATACAAAAACTCGAAAGTTTCAACTTTCGAGTTTTTTGTTATTCCTCTATTCTACCTTTTCTGTGTTACCCTCTCCTATTTTTCTTTAAAGTGACTTTTATCTTTTAAAGATTTATATTAATATCTTAAATATTATTAACTATTTGTTTTATTATTTGCTCATCTTCTATTTTATTTATTCCAAAACACTTCTTTCCTAAATCTTTTATCGATGCTCCACAATGATATAACTCTTTATTATCAATAATTATAAATCTATCATGAAATTTACTTGTTTTTGCTAATTTCAATATTGGATATTCTTTATTAAATTTTTGAATATCTAGTTTTGATATATTACTTTTTTCTGAAGTAATAATAACACCTTCTACGTTACATTTCTTCTTAGCTAACATCTTTAATATGCTATCATCTGTGTAATTATCAATAATTACTATCTTAGTATTTGCTTTTTTTATAATATCTATTATCAAACTATAACTATCCCATATTTGACCTTCAAAAAAGACATTTTGCTTAATACAATTTTCCTCTTCAAATTTATTAAATAACTGTTTAAAATTCTTCTCGTTTTCTAATTGCTTATATTCTAATATTGAAAGTCGTTCAAACACTTGTCCATTTTGAATTAAAAATTTTCTCATTAATATAAATGCTTTAATGATTTTAATACTAATATCTACAGCTATATCACTTTTTAGTATTCCTGCAAGCATTGCAACTCCTTGTTCTGTAAATACATATGGTAAATATCTTCTTCCTCCTCTAGAACTACTTAATTTAACCTTTTCTTTTTTTGAGGTTTCAAATTGAAACCTCAAACTATTCAATTCATTTTCCGTTAATTGAAAGCAAAACTCCTCTGGAAATCTTTCTATATTTCTTTTTACTGCTAAATTTAATGATTTGGTTTTATAATGAAATAAATTAGCTACATCGCTTCTAGCATAACCTGTTTACCCCTTATGGTATAAATAAGATTTTCTATATCTTCTTCTTTGTAATTTACAGCATCTATATCTTTATTTATATTTTTTCCATTTTCCATAAATTTCACATCCTATCTTGGTAAAATATTTTTAATATTATAGAACGTTTGTTTATGTTTGTCAATGATTTTATATCAAATTATACATATTCAAATAAAGAAACTTTTTTGATATGAACCTACTTATCACTAATTTTTATTTTTAAATCTTTAAAATTTAGCAATAGATAAAATATAAAAACTCGAAAGTTTCAACTTTCGAGTTTTTATATTTTTTTCTAATAAGAGTCGCTATCATATTTATTATTTTATTGCATCTAAAATTTCTGTTTTATCAGTTACTCCTACAAATGTTTTTGCAATAGATCCATTTTTATATATCATTATTGTTGGTATACTCATAATGTTTAAGCTTTGTGCTAAATCTAAATTCTCATCTGTATTTACTTTGCCAACTTTTACACTATCTCCTAACTCATCTGCAATTTTATCAATTATTGGTGACATCATTTTGCATGGTCCACACCAATCTGCATAAAAATCTACTATTACTGGTTTTTCTGATTTTAATACTTCTTCCTCAAAATTTTCTTCATTAAATTTTAAAACACTCATCTTACTCTTCCTTTCTTTATTAATTATTTTTAATTTTCTATTTTGTTTTTATATATTTGGCTGCAGCTAATCCTGCTTGAGCCCCTTCATATGTTGATTTACAAATTTGAAGCAATCCTCCTGTAGCATCTCCACAACAATATAATCCATCTACGTTAGTTTTCATATTTTCATCGACTTTTATACTATTTTTATCTGTTAAGATTCCTAATTTTTTAGCAAAATCACTGAATCCAGCTTGTCCAATAGCAATAAATATTCCGTCTACATCTAATTTTGAACCATCTTCTAATTCAATATATTCAACTTTTTGTTCTCCTGAAATTTCTTTTATTTTTGTTGTTATAATTTCATATTCTGGATGAATTCCTTCTTCTAAATCTACTCCATTTGTTAATATCTTAACATTATTAGCTATATTTTTCAAATCATTAGCTTCATTAATTGCAAATTTACCATTTCCTATTACTACAACATTTTTGTTTCGATAAAAGAATCCATCACATATTGCACAATAACTTATACCTTTTCCCTCAAATTCGGAAATCCCTTTGATATTAGGTCTTATCTTTTTACTTCCTGTCGCGATTATTACAGCTTTTGCATCATGTATTTTATCTTCTGTTTTTACCTTAAATATTTTTTCTTCTTTTTCTATATTTAAAACTTCTTTATTTTTTACTTCTATACCTAATTTTTTTGCTTGTTCTATTCCATTGTGATACAGTACTTTTCCATCTATCCCATCAACAAATCCATAATAATTTTCAATTTCAGGAGTCTTCTCCAAATTAGATTGTCCACTATATAAAATTAAAACATCAGCTCCTGCCCTTTTGGCATAAATCCCTGCAGTTATCCCTGCTGGTCCTGCTCCTACTATTATTATATCGTACATATATTATTTCCTTTCTATTCAAATGTGTTTAATATTTTATATAATATCTTATATAGTAACATAGATTCTTCAGGCGTTAAATTAACACATTTTCCTATTTTTTCTGGTATACTTTTAGCTTTTTCCTTTAATTTAATTCCTTTTGGTTCTATTGAAATTATTAAATTTCTTTCATCTTCTGGATTACGATTTCTTGATATATATCCCTTATTTTCTAATTTTTTTAAAAGTGGCGTAAGTGTTCCAGAATCTAAAAATAGTTTTTCACCTAAAGATTTTACATTTATTGTTTTTTCTTCCCACATAACTAACATAACAATGTATTGAGTATATGTCAAGTCCAAAGAATCTAAAAAAGGTTTATATCTTTTTACAATTTCTCTTGAACATGCATATAAAGGAAAACAAAGTTGATTTTCTAATTTTAACTTATCATAACTTTCTTTCATTTTTTCTCCTCATCTTTATCTCTATTTTATAAAAGTTCTTTTATTCTTTTTTCTATTTTATCAGGTGTAACTGTTGATTCAAATCTTTCAACAACATTTCCTTGTCTATCTACCAAAAATTTTGTAAAATTCCATTTTATATTACTATTATTTTTGTAATCTGGATCCATTGCTTTTGCAATTGGAATTAATACTTTTCCTTTTATTCCATCAAATCCTTGGAATCCTTTTTGTGATTTTAAATATTTCCAAACTTCACTTTCATTCTCTCCATTTACATCTACTTTAGCAAATTGATCAAAAGATGTATTATATTTTAATGTACAAAATTCATGTATCTCATCATCACTTCCTGGTGCTTGATTTCCAAATTGATTACATGGAAAATCTAATATTTCTAATCCTTCATCTTTATATTTTTTATACAAATTTTCTAATCCCTCATATTGTGGTGTAAATCCACAACCTGTTGCAGTATTAACTATTAATAATACTTTTCCTTTATATTGTTCAAGACTTACTTCTTCTCCGTTTCTTTTTTTAGCTTTTAAATCATAAATATTCATTATATTTACCTCCTTTTTTATTGATTTTATCAAATTAAATTGTACACAATTTAATTATACTAAAAATATTTAAAAAGTCAATACTTTTTTATTTTAGTATTGACTTTTTTCATTCTAATTATACTGCTAATAAATTTTATTATCTCTATTGCATTACTTCCATAGCATCATCGTGTTTCAATCCCTCTAAATTATAATATGTTTCTGGTATTCTACCAACTATTACATTCTCAGCAATCAAAATTTGGTTTGAAATACTTTTCGTAATATTATCAAATGGTGTTAATATGCTTACTTCACAATCTACTGTTAAGTACACTCTATGCAATGTTTGATTTATTCCTTCTGCAAAAAACTCACTTTTTAAATCAGTTTTTACATTTCCAACTGATGATATTTTTATTTTTATTCTAGGGCCTTTTCCTGACAATAATTTAAACCCAGTAAAACTTCCGAAGAGGAATTTCTATATCTTCTTTTCCTTGTTTGTCTATTTCATCTTGTATCATTACAGCAACTTTTGATGTTAATTCATTCATAGGTATTATATTTAAATTCATCATAGTTATATTACCATTTTCATCTTTATTTATTGAAAATAATTCATCATATGTATAATTTTTCATAACTTCTGTAGCCTTGCTATTTGATATTTTTGTTGCTAGTGAAATTGCTTTATTTTCACATAATTTATCAAATATTGGTAGTACTGAATCCAAAATTAATTTAACTGTCATTACAGCTACTATCAAAATTATTATTATCTTAATTTTATTTTTTGATTTTCTATTTTTATTTTTTCTATTGATTATTATTTTAGGAATTCTTAAACGAGGTCTAGAATATATTTTATCCATTTTATATACCTTATGCACCTATTTTACTAAAACGTGGTATATATAATTTTTGACCAACATTTATTTTATTTTCATCTTCTATTCCATTTGTTCTTACAATAAAATCAACTGTCGTTCTAAATTTCTTTGCTATATTCCACAATGTATCTCCTCTTTTTACTATATATACAACAACACTATAATCTTGATCACTTGTATTTTCATTTTTTTCTATATTTTCTATAATATTCAAACTACTAGTTCCTGATGAATTACATTCTATATTCATATCCATATCACAATCAATTTCTCCCCCATCTCTTACTATAAAGTTAGGATTATCTATTTGGAAATTAAATTTCAAATTACTATTAGGCTCTAAATTATCAATAACATAATCAAATGGGATTTTAGTACGTTTTTGTTCTATATTCATATTATTATCTGTAAATGTAAAATTACATTCCAATTCTCCATCAAATTTATTAGGGTTATTTAATCTTCCCTCATTACTTACATTTGAAAAAATATCTACATCTATTAATTGTTTTCCTTCTATCCCGTCAATTTTCACTTTTTCTCTTATTTGTTTCTTATCTTTAAATTCTCTTGAATTTATAATTGCATTATATTGTTTTAAATTAAATGTTATTTCTTCATATGGGCTATACAAATCTTGAATTAGAGTGATTGTTTTTTCATGATATACCATACATGTAACTAAAACTTCAATTTCTACATTTATTGAATGTTCTTCCGGCTGATTTGGCTTTATTATAATATTTTTAATTTCATAATTTGTATTGCAAGTATTCCCATCTGATACATTTGGAATATCAATAAAACCTACTATTGGTATTTTAGCATTAACGCTATTAATTCTATTATCTTCTGTTAAATACATTATTTTAATTCTTGCTTCCGCCTTACTTAAAATCTTATTATAGCTTATTTTTATATCTTTATCACATATATTTGAATTAACCTTTAAAATCTCTGCAATATTATCCACATTTTGTACAGGTACTGTTTCTTTTGCATATATCTTTGTATTTCCTACTCCTACTAGTTCATTTACTTTTAATTCTTCCTTTAATATTTGTATACTATCATCTTCTTCAATATTATTCACTAAGTCAATATTTTCATTTGAGTATACTTCTACAAATATTTCCAATGTTGCTTTTATTCCTATTTTTCTTCCATTTAGTACTTGACATTCTATAGATTTCAAATTAGTATTAACCTTTAAATCCATACCTTCTTTACAATTAGGAAGATTTATATTTTCTGTAAAATCTAAATTTGTATTTATCCCTCTTATTTTATCTTCACTATTTTCTGCCAAATACATTATATAAGTATTTATTCCACCATCAATTTTTAATTTATCATCCTGAAGTTCTGTTTTGTATAAACATACTACACCACTTGTACAAATTGTATTTAAAATATCAGGTTTCGTATCTGGAACTATCATATCTTTCTCAACAAATATAATTTCTTTTTTATTACATACAAGTTTATTTATACATAAATTTTCTTTTGATGTATTTATACCCATCATTTATACCTCCTCAATTTTTTCTTTATACATTTATATGAAATAACTTAAAATTTATGCAAATAAAAAGTGTTTGAAAATTTAGTAATATTCCTACTATATTCTAAAACACTTTTTATTTATAACTTATATATATTTCATTGGTTCTGTTTTTGAATTAATTATTATATTATAATTTGCTCCACATTATGGACATTCCTACATTATCACTTCCTTATATCCATATATACAAATAAAAAGAGCAATTATTCGCTCTTTTTTATAACATTGTTTTTCTTTTTTTAGTTTCAACTGGAGCTGGTATTAATGGACTATATGAATCTCCATCAAATACTTCAACTTCAACTGTTCTAGTTAATACATCTGTATAACTATAAGTTACATTTCTATCATTCTCCGCATATTTTACAACAAAAATATTTGGATATGTTTTTTCTATCGTAGCTTCTTTCTCAAAGGCTTTACTTCTACCAAGTGACCCCTTTACAATTATCTTTTGTCCAATCTTTTCTCCAATATCTGTTTTTAGATTAGCAATGTCTGTTCTACAAATCATACTCTCATCACCCATTCCTTTTAAGATGAGTAAATTATAGCATTTAGAGGGTTTTTTGTCAAAAAATAAACGTTTGTGTCAAATAGCTGTTTCCCACTATTTTCAACGTTTTTGCCAGTCGCTTTTGCTTATATTACATTTATATTACAAGTTTATTTCATTAATGTTACAAGAGTATTTTTTGTGCCTTTCCATATGCGCCAATACCACTTATTCCGCCTTTTCCGTTTTTCAGTTCTTTATAAATATCATCAATTGTAAGATATTTTTCGTTATTTGTTACTGCTACTTTTTTTGCAACTATTAATGGCTCTATAAAATCAATTAATATTCTTGATGGAGATGAAGCAAAATTTGCTCCTGCAGATATTAATGCCTCATAATAACTTTGACATGCTCCTGCAAATATTACCAAACTTTTGAAATATTCTCGTTCATATCGCCTAGCTTCTTTTACTGCTTCAATAAAATATTTTGAATTTCTATAATTATCAATATTATAATAATTACTTTCTTTATTTAACATTCCATCATGTCCTGTTATAATTAAAATATCAGGATTATAAAAAAATAAAAGTTTATATACTTCTTTCGGTTGTCTATATTCAGGAATATTTTTTACTACAGAATTAAGCTTACTTTTTTTATAATACATATATGATTTATAACTATATTTCCTATCTCCATCTAAATGTAATATCTTACCTGTTAATTTTTTTTCTTTTGTTTGTCTTTTAAAATCTATTATCTGATGTTCTAATTTTTCACTATCATCTTCTATTTTTTTAGCTAATACTTTTTCTTCAATAAGTTCTAAATCTGATATTGGGCTATCTGCTTCTATCCTTTCATAAACACCTTTTAAAATAGCAATATTTTCTTTTTCAATAATTTTAGTTACAATAAAAATTATATCTTTTCCATAAGATTTTCTACCAACAATATTTCCTGTTTTTACTTTATCCAATATTATCACCTCTTAATATAGGCTAATATATTGTATGTCGTTTTTTGTAATTTAGTGACAATATTATGTTTTCATCTAAGATGTTAATAATAATAAGTAAACTAAAAAACAAAAGAATAGAAATAATTAATATATAATCATTCTATTCTTTCTAGTTTTCTTTTTTAATTTTTATTATTTTCTTTTTGCTTTAACCTTAAATATCCTAATTCTTCCCATGTGTTATATGCTAAGTTTAGTCTAAATAATACTTTTGGCTTTGCTCCAGCTCTATTTTTATCAACAACGCATGCATAATATCTAACATCCGGATCTTCAAATTTTTCTAAATCATAAAACTCCGTATCTACTTCATTATATGAATATTCATAGTCATCTAAATTTTCATTATGTATTTGTTTAATTAAGCATAATGTATCTAATACTTCTTTTACTGTTCTACTGACTGCTAAATCATTTATTGTAAGATTTATAGGAAGTGTAGCTGTTTCTGTTAATTGTAAAGTTGAACCTATAAACATTCCAAAATTTTGTGCTAAGTTTGAAAGAATTGTAGCAGTTTTCTTTATTTCTTCTCCGCTTCCAATATGTTCTGTATCTGTTTTTAATGTATCATAAAATACATATTCGATTTGTTCTTTATAATAAAAATTCATTATTATTTTTTGTAATTCTTCATTTGTGTGGTCTGTTATATTAGCAAAATATATAGAATTATTTATCTCTTTATTAATCCAATCTGTTACTTTAATTACACTATTAAATTCACTTGAAACTTCTGTGAGCCTTGTTACAAAATCAGCTTGTGACTCATTTTCTTGTTTTTTAACAAATCCATCTTCATCAAGTTCTACTTTTGCATTTTCATCTGGTCTGAATTTAAATTCTAGTAGTTCTCCCTCTGTTTTAGATAATTTTTGTCCATGCAATTTTTGAATTTCTGGATTATTTATTATTGTTGTAATTAAGCATAATCTCATTTTTTCTTCTGACATTTCATTTGAGATTATTAAAACTTTTTTCTTATGAACAAAAGCGGTATATGCAGCTATATTTATTGTAAATCTACTCTTACCAGAGTTTGATGGCATAGAAAACGCCATTGTTTCACCTTTTCTAATTCCTTTAAATACACTTGTTAATATTGGAAATGGTAAGCTTAATCCATTTGTTAAGTTATTATCACCTAATTTTAAAAATTCACTAAGCCCCTGATTTAATATCGCTTGTTTAAATTTACTTGTTAATGTTACTTGGTCTACTGCCGCCTTTACTTCTGAAACCGTCATTTGATCATATAACTTATAGCTAGCTATTTCTAATATTTTATCTTGTATAGTTTTTACTGGAATTTCAATATAATATTTTCTTATTACAAATAGTTTTTTCAATTCTGTGTAAACTTTTTCCATATTATAGTTTTGACCTTTTACCTGAGCAACTAATTGTAATTTTAAGTTATAAGCTTCTTCATCATCTCTTGAAAAATTGAACTTTCTTTTGGCTTCTTCAGATGCATATTCTGCACCATCTGTGAATAAAACTCTTTTATATAAATTTAGTAATGCATTATCTTCAAAAAAACATTCTTCATATAAAAAATAATATCTAACAATTAGTTTAGGATCTTCTAATAACATCCCTATATATTTTTTTTCTAAATCTGGATTACTTATTACCTTAGGAAATTTATCTAATTCTATTTCACTTTGTTCTGTATTATTTTTTTCATCTTTTTCAGTTGGTTCATCATTATCTTCTTCTATTTCTTCATCTTGTTTATCATATTCTAATTCATTTACTCTTTTTAACTCACCTATTTTTTCCATTATAGCTTCATAGTTTTGAGTTTCTAAAAGTCCTTTTAATTCAACTATTAACTTTTCATTTTTTGGTGTAACTGTTATACTATCAACTAATTCTTTAAGTCTTTTTATTTTTTCTTCTTCCATATTTACCACCTTTCTTTTGTTTATCATATTTATTTTAATTCTTTTTTTTATTATTGTAAATGATTTTATAAAAAAAACACTTCTTTTGAAGTGTTTCATTTTTATATCTTATTTTAATATTATTTTATCTCGTCTGTAACTTAATTTTATTGTATTTTAGTTTCGTAGCCAATCCTCCTCTTATGTGTCTTTCAGCTTTATTTTCGTCCAATATTTTTCTAACTTCTAAAGCTAAGCTAGGGTTTATTTTTTTCAGTCTTTCTGAAACATCTTTATGTACCGTGGACTTTGAAATTCCAAACTTTTTAGCAGCTCCTCTTACTGTATCTTTTGAATCTATAATATAGTGTGCTAAATTTACTGCACGTTCTTCTATTGATATATTTTTCATATAGAAAACCCCCATACGAATAGTTTTGTTTAAT
>CAMNMV010000043.1 GCA_946545015.1 uncultured Clostridium sp. | reverse complement strand
AAGAAAATGAGAAAATAGAAGAAAATAAAGAAAATGAAAAAGAAGAAGTATTAGAAGTAAAAGAAGAAAATACTGATAAGGAAGAAAAGAAAGAAAATATTGAAGAAAACGAAAAAGAAAAAGAACATGAAAACGAAGAGGAGAAAAAAGACGAGAAAGTAAAAGAAAACATAACTAATAAAAATACTGGAAGTAAAAATAAAGGAAAAAATAAGAAATCAAAAAAATAATACTAAATATGAAAATAGAATACAACAGAAAATAATAAAAAGGAAAAATAAGAATGAGAAAAAGAGAATTAAAAAATATGGAATGGTGGGTATTAATAATTGCCCTCATTTTATGTGCCATAGGACTAGTTGCTTTATTTTCAGCAACACAGGAATCTGGATTAGATGCATTCTATAAACAATTAATTTGGTTTGTAATAAGTATTATAATTATGATAGTTTTTATTGCTATTGATTATGAATCGATAGTAAAAGCATCGCCAATTTTTTATGTAGCTTTTTTACTTTTACTGGTAGTAGTATTATTCACAACTCCAATAAATGGGGCAACAAGTTGGTTTGACATAGGATTATTTTCATTCCAACCAAGTGAATTTGCAAAAGTTTTTGTTATTTTGTTTTTAGCATATGTAATTTCTAGAATTCAGAGTAAAGAAAGAGAAAATATAAATAAAGTATCACGATTATTACTTATATTAATAGTAGTAGGAATTCCTATAGCATTAATAATTAAAGAACCAGATTATGGTACAGCAATAGCATTTGTGGTTGCAACAATAATGATGTTATTTACATCAGGTATAGCAAAAAAATATATATTTGGTGCAATAATAATAATTGCTACAGCAATACCATTATTATATCATTTTGTATTACCTGAACATGCAAAACAAAGAATTGATGTATTCTTAAATCCAGAATTAGATCCAAGAGGATCTGGATATAATATATTACAATCTAAGCTTGCAATAGGTGCTGGAGAACTTACAGGTATGGGAGTCCTAAAAGGTAATCAAACACAAATGGGATTTTTATATCCCAAAACAACAGATTTTATTTTTTCAGTAATAAGTGAAGAAATGGGATTTGTAGTTTCTGCATCTATAATAATTATGTATGTTGTTTTAGTAACAAAATCTTTTTATATTGCTAAAACGGCTAAAGATAATAAAGGAGCACTAATTGCATCAGGTATAGCAGGAATATTCCTCTTCCATATGCTTGAAAATATAGGTATGGTTATGGGATTATTACCTATAACAGGTGTACCGTTACTGTTTGTAAGCTATGGTGGAAGCTCAATGATTACAAGCTTTATGTGTATAGGATTACTGCTTAATATTAGTGGAAAAAGACAAAAAACAATATTTGTAAAATAAAAAGAGTTAATAACAAGGAAAGAAAATGTATATTAAAAAATTAAAAATAGGAAATGTAGTTTTAGAAAACAACTTAATATTAGCTCCTATGGCAGGTGTAACAGACCTGCCTTTTAGAGTTTTATGCAAAGATAATGGTGCGGGTATGGTTTGTACTGAAATGGCTAGTAGTAGAGCTATATTTCATAATGATGAGAAGACTAAGAAATTAATAAATACAGAGGGAGAAAAAAGACCTATTAGTTATCAAATTTTTGGTAGTGATGAAGAAACAATGGGATATTCTGCAAAAGTATTAAGTGAATTTGCTGATATAATAGATATAAATATGGGGTGTCCAGCTCCTAAAGTTGTAAAAAATGGAGATGGAAGTAAATTACTTTTAGATTTAGATAAAGCAGAAAAAATAATTCAAGCAGTTGTGAAAAATGCTACTGTTCCTGTAACTTTAAAAATAAGAAAAGGATGGGATAAAGAACATATTGTAGCCCAAGAAATTGCTAAAATTGCAGAAAAAAATGGAATAGCAGCTATAACAGTTCATGGAAGAACGAGGACTGAATTCTTTTCAGGTGAAGTTGATTATGAAATTATAAAAAAAGTAAAAGAGAGTGTTAATATTCCTGTTATAGGAAATGGAAATATAGTAGATGAAGAATCAGCAAAAGTTATGTTTGAAAAAACTGGTGTTGATGGTATTATGATTGGAAGAGGAAGTTTAGGTAATCCATGGGTTTTCAGAGAAATAAAACATTATCTTGAAAATGGAGAAAAATTAGATAAGCCAACTATTCAAGAACGATTAGATGTAATGAAAAAACATATAGAATTAGCAGTTGCAGATAAAGGCGAAAATGTTGCAACACATGAATTAAGAAAACATATTTCTTGGTATACGAAAAATTTAAAAAACTCAAGTGCATTTAGAAGTAAAGTAAATAACATAGAAAGTAAAGATGAATTGATAGAATTAGTAAATGAATATTTTAGAGAAATGTAGAATAATAATTTAATAAATTATTATTCTATTTTTTTTGAAAGGAAGGAACTTTGGTGGATAAAGGTAAAAGTAAAATTAAACTTAAAAATAAAATTGTAAATAAGACTAATGAAAAAAATAAGAAAAAAATATTTATTTTAATATTAATTTTGTCATTTGTTATAATTTTTGGTTTTATTATTATAAATTTTACGGCCAATAAGAGTAAAAATAAAAAAATTGGAAAGAATAGTAGTAATCAAGAAATTGTAGATTATATTTTAAATATTAGTTCTTATGAAGCTTTATTAAATGTAGAAGTGAAGAGTAATAAAAATTCAAATAAATATTTATTAAAACAAAAATACATAAATGATGATGCCAATAATATTATTTCTGAACAAGAAGTAATAGAACCAAGTAATATATGTGGAATAAAGATAGTAAAAAATAATAATGAGTTAAAAATTACGAATACAAAATTAAATCTTAATACAGTTCTAGAAAATTATAATTATATAGGGGATAATGTATTAGATTTAAATTGTTTTGTTGAAGATTATAAGATATGTTCTGAATCAAATTATGAAGAGAAAGACAATCAAATAATCATGAAAACTGTAACAAATAATGAAAATAAATATACTAAAAATAAAATCTTATATGTAGATAAAAATACTGGGAATCCAACAAAAATGGAAATAACTGATATTAACCAAAATACGACAATTAACATATTATATAAAGAAGTAAAGATTGATGAATTAAAAGAAAAAAATAATTTAGCATTTGATTTATATAATATGAAAACACAAGTATAATATATAAATTCTTTACTTTAGCTAATATTTAAAATAAAACATAAACTTGATAAATAAAGTAATATTAGGAGTGAAGAATATGGTAATAAAAAGAGGAGATATGTTTTATGCAGATCTTAGTCCTGTTGTTGGCTCAGAACAAGGTGGAGTTAGACCTGTTTTGATAATACAAAACGATGTTGGAAATAAATATAGCCCAACAGTAATTGCTGCAGCAATTACATCACAGCAAAATAAAACTAGACTTCCAACTCATATAGAAATAGATTCTTCATCATGTGGATTAAAAAGTAATTCAGTAGTATTGGCAGAACAAATACGTACAATTGATAAAAGTAGACTAAAGGAAAAAATTGGTCATATTACTGATGAAAAAATTATTGATAAAGTAAATAATGCATTGGGAGTAAGTTTTGGATTAGGGGAATAGTTATAAAAGTTACAATTTATTATAGTTGTAACTTTTTGTATTTTAAGTCTATCGTCTTGGCATAGTATACATTATTGTATTATAAAAAGTAGAGACGGACAGTCAAGTAATCAATTTTGACAGTAATGCCAAAATATGTTAAAATATAGGCTAATTGAGGTGCTTTATTTAATGGATGAATTAATAAAAAATATATTAAAAGAACTTGATATAGATGATTGTTTTATACAAAATCAAAGAGCGTATAGAGTTCTAAAATTTTATTATAGAACCAAGTTGACAGATATATATAAATATTATGTATTGGTAAATAAAAAAGAAAAAGTGCAATGTAGTTCAAAAGAAATAAGTGAGAAAATTTTTAAAGAAAATTTTAATTGGAATACAATGCGCGATTTTATTTCAGCTGATGATGTCGAGATGATGAAATTTCTAAATTCAAAAAAACAGAACGAAGAACAATGGAATAAAATAATAGAACAATTAAAGTATAATAATCCAATATTATCAGTTGATTTGGATGTTGTAATAAAAAATCAACAATTAAATATTACATATTTACGTGATAATAAAAAGGAAAAGACATATATGTTTTATGATAATTCAACTGATTGCGTGGATATTCTATCTGTACAAGAGGACACAAGACAAGAAAGGACTAAAAAAATACGTAAAAAAGAAAATATTGATATGGATTTTTCGGAATATGAAAAAATACGTTTAAATATTCCTTCTGAGAAAAGTAAAATTAAATCTAGAGATAAGAAAAAAGAAGTTTCGCAAGTTGAAAAAAATAGTGCAGTAGTTGAAAGAATTTCAGATAGTTTAGAATTAGATGAATTTAATGCAGAAAAAGAAAATAAAAGTGAAAAAAATAAATCAAATAAATCTTATTATATATTGTATGAAAAGGTTGAAAGAAGCGGAACTATCATAAGAATTGATGCAAAAGAATATGATGGGGATTTTGACGTAAATAAGATAAACAAAACTGTTAATAAATTAGAAACAAAATATAATAAAGATATCTTAGGGCAATTAACAGAAACAATAGTTAATAGAGCAAGTACAATTAAAGAGGGGTTCAGAAAATCTGGAAAAAACGATGCAGGAAAAGAAAAAGATGAAAGATAATAAACTTTTTTACAGATTATGTAGAAAAAATATGGAAAATTTGTTATAATACACAATATATCAAAATAAGTGAAATTATGGTAAGATAATAATTAAATTTTTAAGATTTATAATGTAAAAAAAAGATGAATTATAAAAAGGGAAGAGGAGAAATAAAAATGGATTACAAAGATTTAGCAAATTTAATATTTCCAGATGCGAAGGAAATAAGTTATTATGAGGAAAAATATCCAAGACGAAATTTACCAGAAGGAGCAATGGTTTTAAGAGTGGCACCAAGTCCAACTGGAAATGTGCATATTGGAACAATATATCAAGCATTAATAAATAGAATTGCAACAAAGAAAACAAATGGTGTATTTTATGTAAGAATAGAAGATACAGACCAAAAAAGAGAGATTGAGGGTGGGATTTCACAAATAATCAAATCATTAAAAGATTTTGATATTTATCCAGATGAAGGAATGACAACAGAAGAAGAATGGAGTGGAGAGTATGGACCTTACAAACAATCTATGAGAAAAGAAATATACCAAGCCTATGCAAAATATATGATAGAACAAGGAAAAGCATATCCATGTTTCTGCTCACAAGAAGAGTTAGACGAAATAAGAGAAAAACAAATGGCAGCTAAAATTAGACCTGGTTATTATGGAGTTTGGGCAAAATATAGAACACTTTCAGTTGAAGAGGCAGCAGAAAAAATTAAAAATGGTGAAAAATATATTATAAGATTTAAATCGCCAGGAAGAGAAGATAGAAAAATTAAACATAAAGATGTAATAAAAGGAAATGTAGAATTTCCAGAAAATGATCAAGATATAGTAATAATAAAAGCAGATGGACTCCCAACATACCATTTTGCACATATTGTTGATGATCATTTAATGGGAACAACACATGTAACAAGAGGGGATGAATGGCTATCTTCAGTTCCATTACATTTACAATTATTCCAAGAGATTGGATTTAAAGCACCAAAATATGCACATACACCAACATTATTAAAAAATGATAATGGAAATAAGAGAAAGATAAGTAAAAGAAAAGATGCTGAAGCTGCTACAAGTTATTATTTAGAAGAAGGAATACCAGCACAAGCTGTAAAAGAGTATTTATTAAATATTGCTAATTCAAGTTTTGAAAATTGGAGAAGAGCAAATCCAGATAAACAAATAGAAGAATTTGATTTTCAATTAAATAAAATGAGTGTTAGTGGTGCACTTTTTGATATGGTAAAATTATTAGATGTATCTAAAATTGTAATTTCTAGAATGACTGCAGAAGAAGTTTATGAAAAAGCATCTAAATGGGCTTTGCAATATAATACTGAATTAAGTAAATTATTGGAAGACAAAGAATATGCTTTAAAAGTATTTGGAATAGAAAGAGGTAATAAAAAACCTAGAAAAGATATTTCAAAATGGTCAGATGTTATGGATAATATTGATTATATGTATGATGAATATTTTTATGGAAAAGAACAAAATTATGATTATCAAGTAATAAATGATAAAGAAGATATAAAAAATATATTAAAATTATATATAGAAAAATATTATGATGAAAATGATGATAAACAAGCGTGGTTTGATAAGATTAAAGAACTTGCTGGTGAATTAGGATATGCTAAAGAAGTAAAAGAATTCAAAGCAAATCCTGATCAATATAAAGCTCATGTAGGTGATGTAAGTACTGTATTAAGAGTAGCATTAACAGCAAGAACAAATACACCAGATATGTATGAAATTATGAAAGTTTTAGGAAAAGATACTGTTATTAATAGATTAGAAAAAGAGATAGAAAGATTAGGATAATTAAAAACATGTAAAGGTGTGAAAATT
Organism: uncultured Clostridium sp.; assembly: GCA_946545015.1. Lineage (GTDB taxonomy): Bacteria > Bacillota > Clostridia > TANB77 > CAG-508 > CAG-269. The sequence continues at coordinate 3,893 of CAMNMV010000043.1, read as the reverse complement.
ATGGAATATAAAGTAGGAGATATTGTTAGAACTAAAAAACAACATCCATGTGGTAGCAAGTTATGGGAATTAACAAGAGTTGGAGTAGACTTTAAATTGAAATGCCAAGGATGTGGACATGTTATTGTTTTAGAAAGACAAAAAGCTTTAAAAGCTATAACTAAAAAGGAAAATTAATTTTTAAATTATAAAAACTCATTGCTATTACGGATTACTGTAAAATAGCAGTGATTTTTTTATTTTTTATAAATTTGTAATAAAATAAAAAATAAAAAGTAATACAAATGTAATAAAAAATGAAATGTAGATATACCTAAGAAAAAACGTACATATTAGTATTCTCTACAATTGAAAACAACTATTTTTATGTATATAATAATATTGGTTTATTATGGAAAAATGTACCATATTAAATGGAATTGGAGATAAAAAGATGAGAAAGAAACAAAAGAGATTATCAAAAAGAAAATTGTTAATACCAATGGCTTTGATGGTATTTCTATTTGCAATGTTTAAAATAGGAGAAACATTTGCATCTACAGATGTATTTAATATAGTAAATGCAGAAGTATTTGAAAAATCAGAAACAGTAGATGTTAATAGTCTTAATTTTAAAAATAGTGAAGTAAATAAAGATATAACATTCCATAAAATAGGAGATAGTGTAATATATAGGATAAAAGTGAAAAACAATAGTGATAAGAATTACACTATAAAGCAAATAACTGATGATAATACAAATCCATATGTGGCATATGAATATGACAAATATGAAGGAACAAAAGTAAATGCTAAAGATGAAGTAATATTTTTAATAAAAGAAAAATATTGTACAGAACTAACAGATGTAGCAAAAAGAACACAAGACTTTACAGTAAACTTCACATTTACATTAGAAGATGAAGAAGGAAATGTAACAGACTCATCATTAACAGTAAATCCCAAAACAGGAGATAATATAGGAACATATATAGCAATATCTATAGGAGCATTATTATTACTAGTAATGTTAACACGACAAGAAAGACTAGCAAAAATAAGAAATAAATATACAACAAGAAGTTCAAGAAGAACAAATGCAAAAAAAGGGAATAAAGGATTTAAGTTATTTAGTGTAATAGCATTAACAGTATTGTTATTACCAATTATGACAAAAGCATCAACAAATGAAAATTCAACAATAATATTAAAAAATAAGATATCATTTAAGGATAAATTAGTTGTAACATACGAAATAAATGGAATAGAGTACGAAAAAAAAATAGAATATAATGAGAAAATAGAAGAAATAGAAAATCCCGAAAAAGAAGGATACATATTTGAAAGATGGGAAAAAGAGGATGGAACAGAATTTAACCCAGCAACTACACCAATAACAGATGATGAAAAGATAGTTGCAAAATTTAAGCCAATTATATATACAATATCTTATGATTTAGAAAATGGAACTTTAGAAGACGGAAAAACAAACCCAACACAATATACAATTGAGAGTGATGATATAGAATTAAATAAACCATCAAAAGAAGGATATACATTTAAAGGATGGACAGGAACAGAACTTACAGGAATAGTTGAAAATGTGACAATATCTAAAGGAAAAATAGGGAATAGAGTATATACAGCTAATTGGGTTGAAACAAATTATTCAATTACATATCACCTAAATGGTGGAATAGTTGCAGGAAATCCTAACAGTTATACAATAAAAACAAATGATATAAATTTGAATAAACCAACAAAAGTAGGTTACACATTTGACGGATGGCTTGGTACAGATTTAACTGGAAAAACAGAAGATGTAAAAATTATGAAAGGTTCAAAAGGAAATAAAGAATATACAGCAAATTGGATACCTATAAATTATACAATATCATATAAAGGATTGACTAATGAAGAGTTAAGAATATTAAATAATCCTACAACATATAATATGGATGCTGAAAATAAAGTATTAAATAATCCATCAAATAGAACAGATAATGATGGAGATGAAGTAGAAAGATTTATTGGCTGGAAAGAAAATGAAACAGTATCAACTAATATTACTATTCCACCGATTGGAATTGGAAATAAAGTATATGAAGCTGTTTGGGCAACAATTGATCCCAATACTTATACTGTAACATATAATTTGAATGGAGGGATGGTGTCAACGTCAAATAAAACTTCATTTACTAAATTTGATACATTTACTCTAAATAATCCTACAAAACGTGGATATACATTTACAGGATGGACAGGTTCAAATGGAAGTGCTCCTCAAACAACATTAACAGTACCAACAGGAACACGAGAAAATTTAAGCTATGAAGCAAATTGGACAGAAGATAGGTATGCAATTACATATAATTTAAATGGTGGTACAGTTAATACAGCAAATCCAAGAGAATATACAGTAAACAGTGATGATATTATATTAAATAATCCAACTAAAACAGGATATACATTTAAAGGATGGACTGGAACAGAGCTTACAGAAAAAACAATGGAAGTAACAATTCCTATTAATTCAGTTGGAAATAGAGAATATCTAGCTAACTTTGATGCTAATACATATACAATAATATTTAATAGAAATACAAGTTCAGGTTCAATGGCAAATCAAACAATGATATATGATAAAGAAGAAAGTTTAATGCCAAATACATTTACAAAAACAGGATATACATTTACAGGATGGAATACAAAGGCAGATGGAACTGGAACACATTATGATGAAGGACAAACAGTTAGTAATTTACTTTCAGAGCAAGGAGCACAAGTAACATTATATGCACAATGGAAAATCAATAATTATGAAGTAATATTTACAAATGATAATACAACATATGATGTACAATCTATAGACTATAATGAAAAAGTTTTAAGACCGGAGGATCCGTCAAAAGAAAATGCTGAATTTGTAGGCTGGTACTTAAATAATAGCTTATACAATTTTGATTCTCTTGTTACAGAAGATATGGAATTAGTAGCTAGATATTATAGTGAACCTACTATAAATTTAAATTTAAATTCAAAATATGGACGAGGAAGTAATAAAAAAATATCAGCAACGTATACTGTTGACGAATATGTTGGACTAAAAAGTATAGAGTATTATTATTATAAAAATGGTACATATGTTAGTATTTCAAATATAAATGAATTAGATATAGGTTCATATGTTATATATGCGAAAGTTACGGATAATAAAGATAACTTTGCAATAGCAAATTCTTCAACTGTAATAATATCTAAATTATATGATGTTGCTAAGATTGGAGATTATGTGGAATATGTTCCAACATCTACTCAATATAAATCTACAACATATGACGGTATTTCAGGTTCAATTAATCCAAGTAATACTACAAGTTGGAGAGTATTATCAAAAAATTCTGATGGAACAATTGATATAATACCTACAACAACTGCGGGAAAATTAAACTATGGAGGTAATGTAGAAAAAACTGCTGGAGGAGGAAGTGATTGGGATAATATAGTATATGAAAAATATAGTAATAGTTTACAAAAGTTAGCTAATTCATTTATTAATTCAACTTTTGCAATAAGTGCAAGAGCAGTTTCAGAAAATGATTTTAATACGATAAAAAATGCAAATTTAATAATTTCTGATAATTATGCAATTAATAAGCAAGATTATACTAGTAATTCATGGACTGGAAATGGAGAAGGTGGAGCAAATTGGAATTACTATATATATTATGCAAACAGAAATGATTTAGAAAAATTTGTAATTTGGTATAAATATGCTGGAACAGGAGGGCAGTCTTCTACTGCATATTCAATATTGTTAGGAGTTAGACCAATTGTAAGATTAAAAGCTAATGTACTTGAAAATGCTGGAAATGGAACAATTAATAATAAGTGGATTTTGACGACTGAATAAT
>CAMNMV010000042.1 GCA_946545015.1 uncultured Clostridium sp. | reverse complement strand
TGCCAGTTAACTGGTGTGAAGAACTTGGAACAGTTTTAGCTAATGATGAAGTTATAAATGGAAAAAGTGAAAGAGGTGGATTTCCTGTTGTTCGTAAAAATATGAAACAATGGGTTTTAGATATACCAAGTTATGCAGATATATTACTAGATGGTTTAGAAGATTTAGATTGGCCAGAATCAACAAAAGAAATCCAAAGAAATTGGATTGGAAAATCTGTTGGCGCTGAAGTAAACTTTACAGTTGATGGTTTTGATAATTCAACATTTACTGTTTTTACAACAAGACCTGATACATTATTTGGAGCAACATATTGTGTTCTAGCGCCTGAACATGAATTGGTTGAAAAAATCACAACAGCTGAGCAAAAAAATGCAGTTAATGAATATAAACAAAAAGCTGCTTCTAAATCTGACTTAGAAAGAACAGAATTAAATAAGGATAAAACTGGAGTATTTACTGGAAGCTATGCTATAAATCCTGTAAATAACAAAAAAATTCCTATCTGGATTTCAGATTATGTTTTAGCAAGTTATGGTACAGGAGCTATAATGGCAGTCCCTGCACATGATCAAAGAGATTATGAATTTGCAAGCAAATTTGGAATAGAAATTATACCTGTTCTAGATGGTGGAGATGTTTCAAAAGAAGCATTTGTTGGAGATGGAAATCACATCAATTCAGATTTCTTAAATGGGTTAAATAAACAAGACGGAATTGATAAAATGATTTCATGGCTTGAAGAAAGAAAAATAGGATGTAAAAAAGTAAATTATAAACTTCGTGAATGGATATTTGCAAGACAAAGATATTGGGGTGAACCAATTCCAATAGTTTACTTAAATGATGAAATGAAAGCTCTTGCAGATTCAGAATTACCATTAGTATTACCTGAACTTGAAAATTATAGTCCTTCTAAAACAGGAGCTTCACCTTTGGATAGAGCAACTGATTGGGTAAATACTACTTTTGATGGGCAACCTGCAAAAAGAGAAACAAGTACAATGCCAGGATCTGCCGCATCTAGTTGGTATTTCTTAAGATATATTGATCCAAAAAATGATAATGAATTCGCAAATCAAGAATTATTAAAATATTGGTTACCAGTTGATTTATATGTTGGTGGACCAGAACATGCAGTTGGTCACTTATTATATTCAAGATTCTGGAACAATTACTTATATAACAAAGGATTAGTTCCAGTAAAAGAACCATTTGCCAAACTTCGTCATCAAGGAATGATTTTAGGTCCTAATGGTGAAAAAATGAGTAAATCTAAAGGTAATGTTATAAATCCTGATGATATGGTTAAAGAATATGGTGCAGACTCACTAAGAGTTTATGAAATGTTTATGGGACCAATTGATGCTGCAAAACCTTGGGATCCAAATGGAATTGACGGTTCTAGAAAATTCTTAGATAGAGTTTGGAGATTATATTTAGAATCTGGAAAACTTCAAGATAAAGAAAACAAAAATCTTGAAAAAGTTTACCACTATACTGTAAAGAAAGTAACAAACGATTATGAAACAATGAATTTCAATACTGCAATATCTCAAATGATGATATTTATTAATGCAGTAAATAAAGAAGATGTATTTCCTATTGAATATGCTGAAGGATTCTTAAAATTATTGAATCCTGTTGCACCACATATTACTGAAGAGCTATGGGCAACAGCATTAAATAAAGGAAATACAATTGCTTATGAAAAATGGCCTGAATATGATGAGGAAAAAACAGTAAATGATGAAATAACACTTCCTATCCAATTTAATGGAAAACTTAAAGCAACAATTTCAATTTCAGTAGATGAGTCAGAAGATTCAATAAAAGCAAAAGTTCATGAAGCTATTGATTCAAAATTAGATGGAAAAACAATTGTTAAAGAAATCTATGTAAAGAATAAAATTTATAATATAGTTGTTAAATAATATTCCAATTAGTATTAGACCTAAATATTTAAGAAGTAAAGAAAACACTTTACTTCTTTTTATTTTATGTCACTGAAATGTAATAAATATTTAATCTAGCTGAAATGGTAAATTTATACTTTTATTGTATAATATTGTTAGGAGAATTATACGAGGAGAATTGTATGAGCATAGAAACAGAATTAAAAAAGAATGGAATTGAAGTAATTAAAGAATTAGATTCATATACTATAGATCAAATAGCACAAAAAGTAGCTAATAGATTATATCAAACATTTCCAAATTACGGTTTTAGTGAAGAAGAAATATATTCAAAACTTTCAAATTTAAATATGTATAAAGCCAAAATGCCAGAAGGAATGAGTGAAGCTAATTACTTTTATAAGAATTCATCTATATACTTTAATATTAATATTCCTAATGAAGATTTAGAAGAATTTGCAGTACATGAATGTATTCATCACCTTCAAGAAGTAAAAGATAAAAAGAATAATTTAGTTAAAATGGGGCTTTCAAATTATTCAGATTCAGATGTATATGGTCTTGGATTAAATGAAGCTGCTGTACAACTTATGGCTTGTAAAGCTATTGGAATACAAAAAGATTTTGTTAAATACTTTGATATAAATTTTGAATCAATAAGTCCATCATATTATCCATTAGAATGTTGTTTAGTAAATCAACTTGCATATTTACTTGGAGAAGATGTTCTTTTTGAAAGTACTTTAAATAGTAATAATAATTTTAAAGAAAAATTTATATCTGAAATGTCTATAAAAACATATATATGTCTTCAAAATGCTTTAGATTCCATATTGGAGGCTGAAGAAAATATAATAAAATTAAATAATAAAATATTAGAATTTGATGACAGAAATAAAAGATGTGAAAATATGTCTGAAAAAATTAATGAAATTAAAAGTGAAATCTTACTTACTTTTCTTAAGACTCAAAACCAAATTATATCTAGTTATTTCAATTCTAGTTTTAAAAAAATTAAAACTTTAGAGGACGTAGAAAAATATCGAAGAAAACTATATAATTTCAAAGATTATTTAGGTTCTACGGATGGATACACATTTTATCATAATTATTATGTTGAACAGATGGCAGCATTAGAACATAAATATAATATACTTGAAAATGGTGGTACTGAAACTGCATTACAAGTTTCAAACAAAAAACAAAACTGGTTTACATTAATTATAAATAAAATCAAGTCTTTATTTGAGAAAAAAGAAGTTATAAAAGAAAGTAAATAAAAGATTTTAAAAATAAATACATTCTTAAAATCCAAAAAGAGTTTAAAAACAATTTTTAAACTCTTTCTTTTTTTAATTATTAATTAAATACTCTGCTATTTTACTTGCCGCTTCTCTACCAGTCCTTGCTGCCCAAGCTACTGTCGATTTTGCACCTGATATATCTCCACCAGCAAATACTTTTTCATCAGATGTCTGATAATTTTCATCTACCAATATTCCAGACCATTTATTCAAATCTAATTTTAAATCTTTTACAAATTCTTCTGGCCTTGATCCTAATGCCATAACAACATAATCTGCTTCAATTATATAATTAGATCCTTCAATATTTACTGGAACTTTCCTTGTTTCTCCTTCTTTTTGAATCAAATCAGTTTTTATTAACTCTAATTTTTCTACTTTATCATTGCCTAATATTTTAACAATATTATTTTGATATAAAAATTCTATTCCTTCTTTTTTTGCATCTTCTATTTCTTTTATTTCAGCTGGCATTTCTTCTTTTGATCTTCTATATATAACTTTTACTTCTTTGGCTCCTAATCTTTTTATTGTTCTTGCACAATCCATTGCTACATTTCCGCCACCGATAACTGTAGCTATTTTTCCTTCATAATCTGGATGCATATTATATTCTAAAAGTTCATTTCCCCCATATACACCTTTTAGTTCTTCTCCTTCAACTCCCATTTTAGAACATATATTAGAACCAAAACTTAAAAATACTGCATCATAATTACTTTTTAATTCTTCGATATTTATATCTTTTCCTAATTGTACATTATATTTAACTTCGACCCCTAAATCTAAAATCATTTTTACTGTATTTTTTACAATTTCTTTTGGAAGTCTAAATTCTGGAATACCATGTACTAATAATCCTCCTAAATAATTATGTTTTTCGTATATAGTAACTTTAATTCCTTTTTTAGCTAAAAATGCCGCGCAAGTAAGTCCTGCTGGTCCTCCCCCGACAATTGCAACTTTTTTGTCATTATTAATTTTATTTTCATTTATTTCATCTTTATAACAATCATATAATGTATACCCATCTTTTATCGCCATATCATAAGTATAAGCTTCTAATTTACCAATACTTACTGGTTCACCTTTAATTCCTCTTACACAGCTTCCTTGGCATTGTTTCATATGTGGACAAATTCTACCACATATTCCTTGTAATACTGTTGTTTCAGACAATACTTTATATGCTTCTTTATATTTTTCTTCTTTTACTAATTTTATAAATTCAGGTATATTATTGTTCAATGGACATCCCTTATTACTACATGGTTTAACTTTACATCCCAAACAATAATTAGCTTTTTCTAATATATTTTCCATTTATTCCTCCAAAATTTCGACACTTATTTAGTATTTACATTATATTCTTTAAAATACTTAAAGTCAAATTGATTTCTATACTGATAAGTCAAATAACAATTAAAAAACTTTAAAATTTATGGAAAAAAAAGTTACTTTAAAAGTAACTTTTCATCAACTTTTCGTTTTAGTCTTAATCATCATTATTATCTAAACTTAATACTAATTGTAAATCCTTTATAAAATCAACTTTTTTATCTTCATCTCTTAGAAGTGCTGCTGGATGCCATGTTGGAATATATATAATTTCTTTTTTGTTTATTATCTTTCCTCTGCTTGCTGTAATTCCATATTCTTTTCCTAAAATATTTTTAAGTGCTACACTTCCTAATAAAACAATTATTTGAGGTTTTACAAGCATTACTTGATTTCTTAAGTAATTTAAGCATGCCGTTGCTTCATCATCTTCAGGATTTCTATTTGATGGTGGTCTGCATTTTACAATGTTTGCAATATATACTTCTTCTCTTTTTATCCCAACAATATCAAATGCCATATTCATAAGTTTTCCAGCTTTTCCAACAAAAGGTTCTCCTTGCATATCTTCATCTGCGCCTGGACCTTCTCCTATAAACATTATTTTAGCATTTTTATTACCTGTTCCAAATACTATATTTTTTCTTGTTGTACAAAGTTTACATTTTTTACAACCTACTATTGATTGTTCTAGTTCTTCCCATGTTTCATACATATAATTACCTCATTTATTAAACTATCTTACACATTCTTCTATTAATTCTATCTTTTTATCTTTTGAAGTATCTATTCTAGCTTTTGTTCCTATTGGAATAACTGTTTTAGTTTCAATATGTCCAAAATTATTGGATTTTATGATTGGAAAATTATATTCATCTCCTAGTACGTCCATTACTATTTTCTCCAATGCAATTCCACTTTCATGCTCATAATTTCCTATCCATAAACCTTTAATTTTATCAAATACACCATTTTGTTTTAAGAAATATAAATTATTGCTAACAAATTCAGGGATTGATTCAAAGCCTAAATCCTCGAAAAATAGAATTTTATTTTCAAAATCAACTGAATATTTACCAGCTACAATCCCTCTTGTTAATAATAGATTTCCTCCTATTAGTTCTCCTTCAGCTATTCCTTCTTTTATTGTTTCATATTTATCATTATCTGACATCCCTAATTCTAAACTTCCATTTACAAATCTATTTAATGCTTCTTTATAACTAAAATCAGTTTCATCTGTTGCAATGGTTTTAAAATTTGTACTACTAAATGTAACTAATCCTGTTTTATATGTAATCATATTGGTTAATGAAGTTATATCACTGTAACCACAAATAATTTTAGGATTTTTCTTTATTAAATCATAATCTAAATATTCAAATACACAATTAGAATTGTTTCCGCCTTTGGCACACCAAATCATTTTTACATTTTCATCTTTAAACATATCATTTATATCTTCTGCTTTTTCTTTTGCTGTTGCTGAATAACTATTTGCATTTGAAAACATATTTTTAGAAAATTTTACTTTAAATCCGCTTCTTTCAACTATTTCCTTTGCTCTATTTATTTCTTCTATATTATCTCCAATTATTGGATTTGATGGGGCAACTACTCCTATTGTATCCCCTAATTCTAATTTTCTGGGTATTATTTTTTCCATTATAACCTCTTTCTAATAAATTGAATATTTCTTATAAATATTTATTATTTCAATTCTATTAACGCTGTTTCTACGCCATATCCTTGTTTTTCTACTCTATATGAATGAATTATATTTGAATTACATACAGAACATATTCCACTATCTATAATATTTTCAGATTTTAAACCTATATTTTCCAATATTACTTTATTTATTAACACTGTATCTATATTCCATTTATTTTTTTCAGAATTATACTCTATTATCATATTTATTTTGCTTAAATATTTGAATTTTTCATAAAACATATCTTTAACATCTTTATCAACTTCAAAATGACATTTTCTAATACTTGGACAAATACAACATATTATATCTGCTGGATTACATCCAAATTCATTTATCATTTTCTTTACAGCTTCAATAGAAATTTCTTGTAATGTACCTTTCCATCCAGAATGTACATTGCTAATTACTTTTTTTACTGGGTCAAAAAACATTAATAATATACAATCAGCATTTGTAGTTGATAAAATTATATTACTTTTATTCGTTACAAATCCATCTGTTTCATTATATTCCATCTCATATAAATCTGGTTTATCACTATTAATTTGGGCATCTACTACTTTCACATTTTTAGTATGTAATTGTATAGGTTGAGCACAATTTATATAATTAGTTCCAATTTCTTCACATATATTTTTATAATTATTCATTGCTTTTTGAAATCTGTCTTCAGATAATGGCTTTTTATCTACAGTAGATGTTCTATAATCTTTATCTATTCCTAATGTATATGCATGATTTATAACATCACTATATTCTAGCAATCTTCTAAATTGTAAGTATTCTACTCCATCCTTTTTTATATGAACTACATTTTCATTTGATAAATCCATCTTATCTCCTCCGATTTCATTATAACAATTTAATACCTTTGTTTCAAGCTTTTATCTCTGGTTTATTTTTATTATGTTCTTTTTCGAATTTTCCAGAAATTATTGGCTTACTGTCATCAGTAAGCCAATTGAGTATTATTATCACGCTTTGACAACTTCCTGACGTCAGGAAAATGTTCAATTGCACTAATACCACTATTTTCGCAAGCATCTTTAATTATATTGATTAGCAATTGTATAGAAAATAGCAGTTATTACTAATATTGTAACACTGCTATTTTTATTTTAAACTGTTTTATTACTTTTCGTTTTCTTTTTTCATTTTTAGAATTATTTCATCATTGGATTTGCTATCAATATAATTATATTTATTATCACAATTTTTATTATTAAATCCACATATAGCCTTATATGAACAAAATTCACATGGTGTCTTTCCTTTTTTATTATATGGTTTTAAATCTATTTTTCCTTTTAATATTTCTTTTGATATATCTTTAATTGTTTTATAAATATAATCTTGTAAAATTTTAAACTCTTCTTTTCCAACACCTGATGTATATCTTTTATTAACTTCTCCTGATGCTGTAAGTCCTGCAGGAACAATTTTTGAAGATTTTCCATCTTGTAATGTCTTATCATGCAATTTCATTATTTTGACATCTGCCAAAATTAGTCCTTTCATCTTGAAATTCTTTCTTATTTCATCTTCTATTTGTTCTTCAGTTATTTTTTTATCAGATTTTACCATTTGCTCTAATAAACTAAAATATAGTATTCCTGCTGGCATTAAATCTTCTTGTTTACATACTGCATCTAAATATGTTAATAATTGTATTTGAAGTCCAGCATAAACTTGATTTAAATCTATATTTTTAGCAGATGATTTATAATCTATAATTCTTAAATATCTTCCTTCTTCATCTTGGGCTGTATCAATTCTATCTATTTTACCTGTTATTTCTACTTTTTTTCCATCATCCAATTGTAAGATTATGGGTTTATATTCATCTTTTTTACCAAATTCAATTTCAGTTCCTTTAATATCAAATTCACTATATACTAATCCCTCTATTATAAATTTTAAAGCTTTTGTAACAATTCTCTTTAACCTTTTTACTAATACTTTATATTTTGAAGTTGCTGTAAAAATAACATTTTTGTTTAATTCTAATTCTTCATTAATTATTTTTGCTACAATCTGTTCAATTAGCTTTTCATCTTCCAAAAATGAAGGTAAACTAATATTATTTTCTTTAACATATTGAAAAAAACTATCAATTGTTTCATGCATAAATGAACCTGTATTAAAACTTTGAATTTTTAATTCTTCTTTTTCTTTTAAATTCAAGCCATATTGTAAGAAATATGAAAATGGACAACTACTATATTTTTCTAGTCTTGATACACTCGTCTTTAATGTATTCCCATATAATTTATTTATGGTTTCCTCATTAATATCTTTAGGATTATTTGTATACTTCAAGCCTTCCAAATCGTCTTTTAAGGCTTGTTTATTTTGTTCCTTATAATAGTTGTATACTAAGTACCAAATATCGTCTATTTTTTCAAAATTTTGTAATCTAGCTATATTTTCTAATAATTCCTCATAAGTAACTTTTTCATTTGCTATATTATATGTTTTACTTATAACATCACTTTTTTCTTCTAAGTTTGGAAATATCTTTTTAATTTTTATTATCATTATTGAAGGTCTTAAAGATTTCCCAGTACTATCTGATGATGAATAAGATAAATACAATTTTTCTTCTGCTATTGTAAAAGCTTTATAGATATTGAAATTTTCTGTATAAAGATTATCTAATGTTCCATTTGCAAGTTCCAATCCATTATCTTTTAAATTTTCTCTATCTCTATCATTAAAAAAACCTTCATCTTTATTGTTACTTGGAAATACTCCATCATTTATTCCAATTAAGAATATTGCTTTTACTTTATGGCTTCTAGAACGTTCTATATCTCCAACTATAACTTGATCTTGTGTACCAGGTATTTTTCCTAAACTACTGTTTTTTAACCCAACCTTAAAGCACTCTATAAATCTTGTCTTTTCCATTTTATCATTATCAAAAATATCTACTATTTCATCTAATAATTTTATTACTATCTCATAACTTTTCTTATATTCAGCTACTAAATCTAATAAATCGTTTTCTTCTAGATATTCTATCTTTCTAGTTAATTTTGCTTCTACATTTTGTTCTTGTAAGAAATTATAAAATGTTTTTACTATATTATTAGCAGTTTTGTCTTTGTTAATATTCTGATTTAATTCTACTAACGGATTTATAATTTGTTTTCTTATTTCTTCTAACCTCTCTATTTCTTGAGGTTTAACTTGTTTCTCGTATGTGAATTCTTTTTTCCATTTATTATATTTTATTCCCCATTTAATACAGTAATTTTCAAAAGTAAAAATTTCATCTTCATCTATATCTATAAATCCTGATTTTATATAACTCATTACTGAATCATATGAAAAGTTTTTACTTATCACTTCCATAATTGATAAAATATATTTAATAAAAATATTTTGATTTAAATCTCTTTTTTCATCTATAAAAACAGGAATATCATATTTTGCAAATATTGCCCTAATTAAATTTGAATATTTCTGCAATTCTTTAGTAATTACAGAAATTTCTCTGTATCGCATCCCTTTTGTTTTTATTAATTTCAGAATTTGATTTGCAATGTTTTCTATTTCTGAATATTGATTTTTAGCTAAAAATAGATCTATATTTTCCACATTTTTATCATAAATTGTGGATTTTGTATTAAAAATATTTTCTTCTAATACTTTTAATTCATCATTTTTAAATCTATATGTTTCCTTCAAAAATACAGGCTCTTCCAGTTTAAAATCATATTCTTCTTGTAGTTGCAATATTTTTGAAAGTGTTACCTTATTTGAATAAAAAATATCAGATACAGGATTAGCACTTGGGTTTAATGTATCAATACAAAGCGTTAAATTCACTTGTTTTGCAAGTTTTACTAATTTTGCTAAAATACCATATTCTTGCTTAGTAAATCCCATAAATTCATCAATATAAATAATTGAATCTTTTACTAATTCTGTTTTATCTATATTTTCTTCTAAATATGTTAAAAGGTCTGTATCATCTAAATAATTATTTTCAATCTTTTTTTCAAAACTTTCATAAATGATTTTCATATCATTTAATTTTATTTTTAAATATTCATCTTCTATAATTTCTAGTTTTTCATTTATATCTTCAACTGCTATTTTATGTTTTTTAAATTCTGTAATCGCTTGCATCGATAAATCTATATTTTCATCAGATTTACCCAAAAACTTAAGTGAATTTTTATTTTTTTCAAGTATCTCATGAATAAGCATTGCTTTTCCAGCTTTTGAAAGGTTGGAAACGAAAATGTTTCCAACCTCTTGCATTACTCTATATGCCATTCTACTTAATGTTATTACTTCAGCATTAATTACTGCATGTTTCTTAGATACTTGCATTAACTTTTTCTCTGCAGTAAAAGAAAATTGTTCTGGTGTAATTATTAAAACATTTTCTTGTGTATCTAATAATTTTGAAATTTCAGAAAAGCAAAATTCACTTTTTCCTGTTCCAGCTTTTCCATAAATAATTCTTAATCCCATATTTCTCCTTTATTAATAATAAATATATTCTATTACAGATTATATTCTTAGGCATAATACATCTTCAATAAATTGATGAGTGAATGGTAAAAACCATAACAATAATATCAATCCAATAAAAATAAGTACTGCTAAAATTGCAGCTTTTTTGTCTTCTTTTGTTATTTTACTTTTATCAAATTTAATATCTCTTTTCCTAAATACTGTTTTTGCTAATTCAGCAACACTTCTAAATGAACCTGTTTTAATCTCTTTTTCTTTCTTTTCTTTTTTTCTTCCGAACATAAATAATTCTCACTTTCATTAAAATTATTTTATTATAATAATTCTATATTAAATATAGAAAAATATCAAGTATATTAATAAATAATTTGTAGTAGAATATCAAAAAATAACCATTAATAAGAAATATATTATTTCATTTTTAATGGTTATTTTTATTTTATATTATTTTTTCTTAGAAATTGAAATATATACTGCTAATCCTAAAACTGTAATCACTGCTGTAGCAACTAGTAATAATATTT
>CAMNMV010000041.1 GCA_946545015.1 uncultured Clostridium sp. | reverse complement strand
ATGAAGCATTAGCTGCATATAAAGAAAAAATGGATGAAATCACAGATAATGGTGCAAACAAGCAAGTAGCCGGAGGATTAGTATATACAGACGAGGAAGGAACCTATTCATTAGGTGGAATGGATTTCATTAATATATATTATGATGAAAGTTATAAAGATGGATATATAGCAGATGGACACGAAGTGGATAGTTATTATATTGCGTGTACCAATGAATATATAATGGAATTACAGGATATTCTATTAACTTATAAAAATGAATGGGATTCTGAACCTCTAGCCCAAAACGAGGATGGATTTAAATTAAATGAAGATAATGAAAATATAAGAAATATAGTTGAGAAATACTTCAAATTAGAAAATGTAGAAGAGACAATGTTTAATCATTTTTTTGAGAGTTTAGCATATCGTCAATATGCTGTAAATACACCTATTTCATGGGATAGTTTTACTTCAACCAGTACACATAGTGATGGACTTTATGAAAAGGAAGGAACATATTCTGATGGAACCCGATATAAGTATTCTGTTTTCGCATGGCCTGATGGACAGGGAATGTATGAGTATTTTTCTGATCCAGCTACTGATGGTTCAGATGGTTGGTATGTTAATACAGCTTACCAAAGAGGAGTTTATTATAGAGCTAATATGAGGTCTTGGTATGACATAATTTTCTTAGGAAAGAAGCCAGAGGTACGTACAACTTGGGTAGAAGATTTTATAGATTGGGTATCAGAGCATTTTCCAATTAGATTGTATTATAGATTAATAGATGAAAGTGGAAATGCATTAAATTTAAAAGAGTTAAATGGTGGTTCTTATTTAACAGGAAGTGATTATTTTTATACAACAGGAAGTCATTCATATTGGAAGGAAGGACAAGAAGATGGATGGTTTTGGAGAAAATCTATTCCTAAAAAACTCTATAATGCAGTAAAATGTGCAATAGATAAGCATGAGTTTGATGAAGAACAAGAAATAAGAGCTCAAGAACGTGAAAGGGATCGTGCAGAAAGAGAGGAAGAACGAGAAAGAGAAAGAGAAGAAGCAAGAGAAAGAGGAGAAGAAGATCCAGGACCATTGCCAGACGATCCAGAAGAAACACCAGAAGAATTTAATTATGAGTATATAACAGATCCTGGATTAGCAACAGAGCCTACTCCTCAAGAAGTACAAGACATATTTGATAAGGCATTTGGAGATTTAGGATTGAATATAAATGGTGTTAATACAAGAGGACTACATAAATATTTTCCTATTGTTTTAAAAGTAGTAGATCATTGGTTCGAAGAATTATATTATGATGAACCATGTTATAAATGGGAAGATAGCGCTGAAGGAACAGTTACTGATAGATATTTATATTATTCAGATGATTCAGATTATGATGGAGTAAAGCTTGCTTCTGAAGCTGAAATATTGTACATAGAAGAAAAAGCACCAGGAAAAATTGTTCAGCAACGAGAACCAAGAAAAGAAAAAGAAAGAGAATTTTTAAATGCATTAATAAATGGAGGAGAATACACAGATCATAAAGGAGTAATTCATAGTTATGACGGAGAATATTGGATTTATGATGGACATGGAAAATCTAAACAGAAAAAAAAGATAGATTTTTCTAACAATTCAGGAGTTGATGCTATTGCCATGCTAGAGCAAGTCCAAGGCGAAGATGCTCAACAAATAATAAGAATGTTTAAGATATTTATGAAAATGAATGGGGTAGAATTTAAAGATACTGATGAGACAAAATATAAATGGGATGTTTGTGGTAGAGTTTTAGATAAAGAAGAAAGTGCATTTGATGCAAGAGAAAATTTGCTTACAGATGATGAAGTGACTTTAAGATTAAGAGCAGATTTACCACCAACACAACATGGTTTCCAAACAAGTGTATATCATGATGGGGCTGATACTCCTGTAAGTGTAAGGTCACCTGTAAAAGGAAAAGTATCATATAGAAGTGATGATAGTATATGTATTACAATTGAGGATGATGAATATTCAGGAAAATATAATGATTGGACTATAATGATATGTGGATTTAAAGTAGGCCAAGATTTAGAAGTAGGAAAATCTGTAACTAAAAATGAAAAAATTGGTATTGTAAAAAAGAGAGACTTAGTAATGAATATGAGAGATGCCGAAGGAGCTTTGGTAAAAGATAAGCACACTAGTGAGACGGTTAAAGAAGCAAAAGATATATATGATGAACATAAAGGTGATGTAACAACTGCTAAAAACGGAAGAAGAAATGCTGAAGATATTAAGTGGGCTATAGATCATTGTGAATTATTTTCTACATCTTCTTGGAAAGATGATGATGGAATAGTAAGACAAAGTGAAATATCAAGAATAGGAAATGCAGATGGAGAATTTATTAAAGCACTTGTTGATATGCAAGAATATTATGGAATAGATCCTTTATGGGCATTAGCAGTAGCTCATGGAGAATCAAGTTGTGGAACAGCGTATAATTATTCACAACATAGATTGTTTAATATAGCTAGTTGGTCAGGAATGAGCGGCTCAACAGGTGAGTCCGGAGGATTTGCTACTTATGTAAGCGATAGAGAAGCGATACTTGATTTTGGTAGATATGCTTGTTATAGATTTGGACAAAGATTATCTACTGTTGATGACTATGAAGAATTTGCAGATCAAAAATTATTTGAAAATGCTAAAAAGAAATATTACCCATATTATTTACAACTAAAAACAGCATTAGCTAGTAAAGGAGTTTAGTATGAAGTTTGATAAAAATCAAAAGAGAATAATTATAGCTTTAGTGGTAGCATTTATATTATTTTTGATAATTAGATTAGTTACTGCAACTTCTGGAAAAAAAGAAGATGTGAATAACGAAAATAATGTTCAAACTTCATCTAATACTACCGATAAAGCTAAAAATGAAGCAAGGATAAAAAAATTAAAAAAAGTTGAAGAATCAGAAAGGATTCGTATATATTTAGGAGAATATTTTAAATTTTTAGAAAATAAAGATTATGAATCAGCGTATAACTTGTTATATGGAGATTTCAAAGATAAATATTTTCCAACTATTGAAAAATATAAAGAATATATAGAAGAATGTAATTATCCTGCTATGATAGCAATTAATTACAATGATATAAAAACGCAAGGATATTATTATATTGTAACTTTAGATATTAAAAATTTAAATCCAGAAGCAATTAGAACAGAGGAAACTGTTAAGGAAAATACAAAATTTGTTTTAAAAGAAAATGATTATGATGATTTTTATTTATCATTTCAATTATAGGAAAGGAGGTTCAAAATGTGGTTAAATTTTAGATTAAAAATAGCTCATTTTTATAGAAGAAATAAGAAAAAAATATATATAGTAGCAATAGTTATAGGAATAATTATAGCAATTAATACATATTTAGGTTATTTACAATCAATAGAGCCTCCAAAAACAAATTATGAACCTCATAATCCAATTATTCATGGAGATGAAATTACAGATAGTAATACCAAAAGTTCAATAGAAGAAAAAATAAAAGCATATGTGAATTATTGTAATGAGAAAGATTATGAAAGTGCATATAATTGTTTAACAGATGAATGTAAAGAATTTAAATTTAAAAGTAATATAAATAATTTTAAAAGTTATGTAGATTCTGTGTTTATCGAGAAGAAAATTTATAATATTCAAGATTTTTCAAATAAGGATAATATATATGTATATCAATTACAATTAACAGAAGATATATTAGCGACAGGTATGAATAACGAAAAATCAGAATCTGTTTATGAAGAATATATTGTATTTAAAAAAGAAGGTAATGATATTAAATTTTCTATTAGTGGATATATAGGAACAGAAAAAATGAACATCGAATATGAAGATGAATATATGAAGGCTACTATTACTGAAAAAATAACAACATATGAAGATGTAACATATAAAATTAAAGTAGAAAGTAAAACTGCAAATGATATTGTTTTTGCTAGTCGACATGATAAAGATGAAGTAATTCTTTCTTTAAATGGTGATTATAGAGTATTCAAAGAAGATGATTATCGAGAAGAAGAAATCCACGTATTGGATAAGGGTAAAAAAGAATTTGAAGTTACGTTTAATAAATTTTTTGATGAATCTAGACCAGAAACAGAATTAATATTAAATAAAATTTTGGTATTGAAAAATTATTCTAAAATAGATAGCAAATGGGAAAAAGAAATTGAAAAGCCAGTAAAAGCATATAGTGTTACATTCAAGTTAAATAATAAATAAAATAAACTTAAATTTAAATAAAATAATAACCAAAAGGATAAGATGTATAATCTTATCCTTTTGGTTTATTAAATAAATTTGTAAAGAAATCAACTATAGATTTGAAAATCGAATTACTATCATATAAGTCTTTAAAAAAACTTTTTACTGGAGGTAATTGTAAGATTAAGAATATAATAAGAATAGTAACTGCAATAACAATAATTGTTTTAATAATTTCTTTTGGTGTCTTTTTATATTTGATTCTATATCCCATATCTTTTAATTGTTTTACATATGCATCTTGATATGCTTGATTTACAGCATCTCGATAATCTTTTTCAAATTGTTTGTCAATTTTTCTTTCATTATTTAATTGTTGATTTTGATTACTAATATTCATATTAGGGTTAATATTAGTAGCTTGTGGTTGAACTTTTTGAGCTTGTTGCTTATCAACTTGATATTGGACTGCTGACCTTAATTTTTCATATTGTTCTTGTTTTAGCTTTTCATCATAGGCTAAACGTAGTTCGTTATTAGAAAGAGTTTCATAAGCTTCGTTAATTTCTTTTATTTTAATTTCACATTGATGTTTTTGTTCTGGATCTGTTTGTAAATCAGGATGATATTTTTTTACAAGAACTTTATATGCTTTTTCAACGATTTCTTGAGACGCATTTTCATTTATCTCTAGTATTTCATAAAAATTTTTCAATTTAATCCTCCAATATAAAAAATATTTAATTTTGATATAAAGAAATGTATAAGAAAATTCTTATACATTTACTTTATTGTCATCTTCAATTTTTTTAGTTTCATTTTCTTTATCTAAATTTTCTTTTTCTTTTTGTTGTAATTTTAAATTATCTTTTGCAACTGTCATCATTAATTTAATTCTATTTGTTTGGTTAGCTTCACTGGCACCAGGATCGTAATCTACAGGAGAAATATTTGCATCTGGGTATTTACTTCTAATTGTTTTAATAACTCCTTTACCAACAACGTGGTTTGGTAAACAAGCAAATGGTTGAACACAAACTATATTTGGAATATCATTTTCAATATATTCAATCATTTCAGCTGTTAAGAACCAACCTTCACCAGTTTGGTTACCAATTGATAAAACGTCTTTTACTTGTTCTTCTAAATGCCATATATCACATGGTGGTAAATAATTCTTTTTAGAATTAGCTAATGCAATTTTTACATCTTTTTCTAATAAATCTATTAATTTAATTGCAACTTTACTAATTTTTGCAGATGTTTTATTTGTATTTAATAATCTATTAAATGTTATTTTATGTGTTGCCATGAATTTAGCAAATCCCATAAAGTCTGGTAATATAACTTCTGCACCTTCTTTTTCAAGTAGGTCTGCAACAAAATTATTTCCAAATGGATGATATTTAATTAATACTTCACCAACAATACCAACTCTAGGTTTTTTAACAGAAGTATCTAATTCGATTTTTTCAAAATCATTTACTATATCATAAATACTCTTTTTAAATTGTTTTCTAGATGATTTTTGAAGAAGTTTTTTACATTTTTCCATCCATTCATCATATAATTTTTTAGTTTCACCTTTATTTACTTCATATGCTCTATTTTTTGTTAACATTTTTTGTAATAAATCACCATATACAACTGTTTTTAATAATCTTTCAAGAAGTGGTACTGTAAGTTTAAATCCAGGCATTTTTTCCATTCCAACTATGTTGAATGAAATAACTGGAACTTGTGCAAATCCAGCATCTTTTAATGCTTTTCTAATAAATCCTATATAATTTGTTGCTCTACATCCACCGCCTGTTTGACTCATTATAATTGCAGTTCTATCTGGGTCATATTTTCCAGATTGAAGAGCTTCTATAAATTGCCCTGTAGTAAGGATTGATGGATAACAAGCATCATTATTAACATATTTTAAACCTGTTTCTACAGTATTTTGAGTACATTCTCTAAGTAATTCAACTTTATATCCTGAAGACCTAACTGCTGATTCTAATAGTTCAAAATGTATTGGTGCCATTTGAGGCATTAAGATTGTATAATCTTTTCTCATTTCTTTAGTAAATATTTTTCTGTTAGCTTCATAGTTACCATCTAATTTTTCTTGCTTTTTCTCAGCCATACGTTTATTCATACTTGCAAGAAGTGAACGTATACGGATTCTAACAGCTCCTAAATTATTTACTTCATCTATTTTAATTAATGTATACATTTTACCAAAACTTGTTAATATTTCTTCAACTTGATCAGTTGTAACAGCATCTACACCACAACCAAAAGAATTTAATTGTACTAATTCTAAATTGTCATGTTTTCCTACGAAATCTGCTGCTGCATATAATCTTGAATGGAATACCCATTGATCAACAACTCTTATTGGACGTTTTACTTCAGTGTTAGCACAAATACTATCTTCAGTTAAAACACATAACCCAAGTGATGTTATTAATGTATCGATTCCGTGATTTACTTCAGGATCAACATGATATGGACGACCAGCTAAAACAATTCCTCTTAAATCATTTTCTTCAATATATTTAACTGTTTCTGTTCCTTTATTTCTTATATCTTGTTTACATTTTTGATATTCTGCTTCAGCTTTTGTAGCTGCTTCCATAAGCTCAGCTTTTGTAAAGTTATATTCTTTAAATTCATCTAATTGCATTATTTTTTTAGTTAAGTTTTTAGCATCAAATGGTAAGAATGGATTTAAGAATTTAACCTTTTTGTCTTGTAATCCTTCAACATTATTTTTTAGAACTTCTGAATATGAGATAACAATTGGACAATTGTAATGATTATTTGCTTTTTCATATTCTTTTCTAGAGTAAGGCATACAAGGATAGAATATTGTTGTAATACCTTTTTCTAATAAGCTTTCTATATGACCATGTGAAAGTTTTGCAGGATAGCAAACTGATTCAGATGGCATTGATTCCATACCTTTCTCATAAGTTTTTCTAGTACTTTTTTCAGAGATTATTACTCTAAATCCTAAGTTAGTTAAGAAAGTAAACCAGAAAGGATAATCTTCATACATATTTAGTACTCTAGGAATTCCAATAACACCACGAGGTGCATCTTTTTCATCCAAAGGTTTATAATCAAATAATCTTTTATATTTATATTGTATAAGATTTGGTAATTTTCTATTTCTATTTACAATTCCAGCTCCTCTTTCACAACGATTTCCAGATACATGTCTTTGACCATTACTAAATTGATTTATTGTTAATTTACAATGATTTTCACATATATTACATCTTGTGTGAGTAACTTTTATTTCTAATTTATCTAATTCATCAGTTTTTAATATTGTAGAATGGTATTCCATATCCATATTTGTTTCATGTTGTTCTTTTGAAAGCAAAGCCATTCCATATGCTCCCATAAGACCTGCAATATCTGGTCTAACTACATTTTTACCAACTATTTTTTCAAACGCACGAAGTACAGCATCATTATAGAAAGTACCACCTTGTACAACTATATGATTTCCTAATGTTTCTGTATTTCTAACTTTCATAACTTTTTGTATAGCGTTTTTGATAACTGAATATGAAAGTCCACTTGAAATATCTCCAACAGAGTATCCTTCTTTTTGTGCTTGTTTTATTTTTGAATTCATAAATACTGTACATCTTGATCCTAAATCTACAGGTCTTTTTGCTTTTATAGCTTCTTCGACGAATTTAGATATTTCTAAATTTAAGCTTTTTGCAAAAGTTTCTATAAATGAGCCACATCCTGATGAACAAGCTTCATTTAACATGATATTGTCAATTGCACCATTTTTCATTTTGATATATTTCATGTCTTGACCACCAATATCAATTATAGCTGTAACATCTGGTTCAAATTGTTTTGCTGCTGTATAGTGAGCGATTGTTTCAATTTCATTTAAATCAACATTTAAAGCTGTTTGAATTAATTTTTCACCATAGCCTGTAACACCACTATATCTTAAGATTGCTGTTTCAGGTAATACTTCATATAGTTTTTTTAGCATATTTATAACACTATTTAGAGGATTTCCTTCATTGCTTCCATATAATGAATATAAAAGATTTCCATCTCTATCTATTAAAACTAATTTTGTTGTTGTAGAACCAGCATCAATACCTAAATAACAGTCACCTTTATATGTTGCTAAATCAGTTCTTTGAACTTTAGCTTTTTCATGTCTTTCCTTAAATTCTTTATATTCTTCATCAGATTCAAATAATGGATCAATAGGTTTAGTTGTATTATCTTTTGAAATTTTTAAATTTTCGATTTTTTTCTTTAATTCTTCAGCAGAAAATACATCTGATTCGAATGAATCTAATGCAGCACCTTTAGCAACTAAAAGATGAGCTTCTTCAGGCACTATAACTTCTTCTGGTTTTAATTCAAGTGTTTCTATAAATCTTTTTCTTAATTCAGATAAATAATTTAAAGGACCACCTAAAAATGCAACATTACCTCTAATTGGTCTACCACAAGCTAAACCACTTATAGTTTGGTTTACAACTGCTTGGAAAATAGATGCTGCAATATCTTCTTTTGCGGCACCTTCGTTAATTAAAGGTTGTATATCTGTTTTGGCAAAAACTCCACAACGTGATGCGATTGGATAAATTGTTTGATATGTTTTTGCTAATTCATTTAATCCAGCTGTGTCAGTATGTAATAATGAAGCCATTTGGTCTAGAAACGCTCCAGTTCCTCCGGCGCAAGTTCCATTCATACGTTGTTCTATAGTTTTATCAAAATATATTATTTTAGCATCTTCTCCACCTAGCTCTATTACTACATCTGTTTGAGGAATATATTTTTCAACAGATCTTTTACAAGAAATAACTTCTTGAATAAAATTAACTCCTAAGAATTTTGCAGCACTCATAGCTCCAGATCCAGTTAATGCTAATGTAAAATTATTATCTTTATACATTTTAAGTAAGTTTTCTAAAACTGTACATACAGTATTTTTCGTATCTGAATAATGTCTTTGATAATCTTTATAAATTACTTCTTTTTTTTCGTTTAGTACTATGATTTTTACTGTTGTTGAACCAACGTCCAACCCCACGTGTAAAGTTTCCATATAATTTAGTCCTTTCTATTCTCATTTCAACCTTTATTGTATACGGAAAATGGGATTTTGTCAAATGGAAAAAGTAGGAATAAAAAGGACAAACAGATAATATAAATTAACTAAATAAAATATAGGAGGTAGAAAATGGTTAAGGATAAAAATAAGTTAAAAATTATTTTTGGTGTATTAGCTATAATTATTGCAGTAGGAGGATTTTTTTTATTGAAATGGGTAAAAGAAAATAATCAGGAGCAAGCGGTAATAGGAGAAGAATATACCCCTGAAGCTGAAATAACAGAAGAACAAGAAAGACAAACAATAGTTAGTTTATATTTTCCAAGTAAAGATGAAAGAAAATTAACTCCTGAAGCAAGACTTATAGATGTGAAAGAATTAGTTAATATGCCTTATGAAAAATTGATGAATTTACTTATGGAAGGACCAAAAAATGAAAAACTTGATAAAATCATTCCAAAAGAAACAAAAGTATTAAGAACTTTTACTGAAAATGATGTATTAGTGTTTGATTTAAGTAAAGATTTTTTAAATTATGATACAGAAAAAGAAAATGAAAAAGATAATTTAATAAAATCAATTGTAAATACTGTAACAGAACTTACAGAGATAAATGGAGTAAAATTTTTGATTGATGGAGCTGAAAATGACCAATTTAATGAAACATATAGGAGAAGTACAATATAAAAATAAAAAATAAATGGAATTTTATTTGATTATTTTATATATTTTAATGCATTTAGCTAATTTGCTAAAATTATTTAAAAAATATTCTACTTCATTAAGTGATTTAATAGTATTCTTTTTTATAGATTTAAAGCTATGTTTTTTATTATTTGTTTTTTTAGAATTTGGAGGAGGAAAATTTCCACCTCTATTTTCATTTTGTGGAATATTTATTCTATATATATTTGGCATAATAATCACTCCTTATAAAATTGGCTAATACCTTGAAAAATCTGCCTATTTATTATATAATATGTAAAGTATAAAAAAATGTGAAAAAAAGGACGAAAAATGGAATTAAATAAAAATGAGAGAATAGATGACCTAGAATTTAAAGGTTATAAAATAATACAAAATAGTGAAGGATTTTGTTTTGGAATAGACGCAGTTTTACTTTCTGATTTTGCTAAAAATTTAAAGAAAAATTCTAAAGTAATAGATTTAGGGACTGGGACAGGAATTTTACCAATATTATTAAGTGGAAAAACACAATTAAAAAATATTATAGGTATTGAAATTCAGGAAGAGGTAGCTAATATGGCTAAAAGAAGTATAGAATTAAATTCTTTAAAAGATAAAGTAGAAATTATAAATGATAGTATATTAAATTTAGAAAAATTATATGGAAAGGAATATTTTGATGTTGTAGTTACAAATCCACCATATAAAAAACTGAATACTGGTATACAAAATGAAAGTGAGAAAAAACTTATTTCAAGACATGAAATTACTGCAAATTTAGAAGAGTTTATAAAAGTATCTAAAAATATATTAAAAGATAAAGGCGAATTTTATATGGTTCATCGTCCAGAAAGACTAGTTGATATTTTATATTTAATGAGAAAATATAAAGTAGAACCGAAACAAATAAGATTTGTTTCACCCAATGTAAATAAAGAGCCTAATTTAGTATTAATAAAAGGTATAAAAAATGCAAATGAATTTTTAAAATTTGAAAAAAATTTATATGTATATAATGAAGATGGAAGTTATACTGATGAAATTTTAGAGATATATAATAAAAAGAAAGAGGAAAAATAAAATGAGTGGAACATTGTATATAGTTGCAACTCCAATAGGAAATTTAGAAGATATAACATTAAGAGCTATAAGAATTTTAAAAGAAGTTGATTTAATAGCGGCAGAAGATACACGACATACATTAAAACTTTTAAATCATTTAGAAATATCAAAACCATTAATTAGTTATCATAGACATAATGAAGAATCAAAACAAGAAGTATTAATTGATAAATTATTAGAGGGACAAAATATTGCATTAGTTTCTGATGCTGGTACTCCAGGTATATGCGATCCAGGTGAAATAATAATTAAAAGATGTATTGAAGAAAATATTGAAATTATTCCTATTCCAGGTGCTGTTGCAATGATAAATGCTTTAATATGTTCTGGATTAGATACAAAAGAATTTTGTTTTTTAGGATTTCTACCATTAAATAAAAATAATAGAAAAGAAAAATTAGAAGAAATTAAAAATCAAGAAAAAACAACAATTTTATATGAGGCACCACATAAATTAAAGGAAACTTTAAAAGATTTAAAACAAATAATAGGTGAAAGGAAAATAATATTAGCAAGAGAACTTACAAAAATTCATGAAGAATTTATTAGAAAAAATATTGATGAATTAATTAATATTGCTGATGAATTAAAAGGAGAATTTGTAATAATAATAGAAGGTGGAGAACATAAAGAAGCGGAAAATGATTTATTACAATTATCTCTAGAAGAACATTATAAATATTATGAAAAATTAGGATTTAATAAAAAGGAAATAATTAAAAAAATTGCTAAAGATAGAAATGTAAATAAAAATGATGTTTATATGGAATTTGTAAATAAATAAATAAAATATTTTGTAAAAATAATTAAAAAATAATTAAAATAAAATAAATAATATTTTTATAAAATGAAAAAAATAGAATAAATGAG
>CAMNMV010000040.1 GCA_946545015.1 uncultured Clostridium sp. | reverse complement strand
AAGAATATACACATAATGTTGCAAAATGTGAAAGATGTAAAAATACAATAGAACCAAAAATATCTACACAATGGTTTGTAAATATGAAAGATATGGCTAAAAGAGCAGCAGATAGTGTTAGAAATGGTGAAATGAGATTTGTTCCAAAAAGATATGAAAAACAATATTTCCATTGGTTAGATAATATTCAAGATTGGTGCATATCACGTCAATTGTGGTGGGGACACAGAATTCCAGCATATTATTGTGAAGAATGTGGACATATAAATGTTTCAAAAACAATGCCTGAAAAATGTGAAAAATGTGGATGTGAAAAATTACATCAAGATGAAGATACATTAGATACATGGTTTAGTTCTGCATTATGGCCATTTTCAACACTTGGTTGGCCAAACACAGATAATGAAGATTTTAAAACATTTTATCCAACAAATGTATTGGTTACAGGTTTTGATATTATAACATTCTGGGTATCTAGAATGATGACACAAGGATTAGAATTTACGGATGTACCACCATTTAAAGATGTTGTAATACATGGATTGGTTAGAGATAGCCAAGGAAGAAAAATGTCTAAAACACTTGGAAATGGGATAGATCCAATAGATGTAATAGAAAAATATGGAGCAGATAGCTTAAGATTTTCTGTAATATCAGGAACAACAATGGGAAATGATATTAGATTTATGCCTGAAAAATTAGACCAAGCATCAAATTTTGCAAATAAAATTTGGAATGCTGCTAAATTTGTAAGTTCAAGCTTAGCTGATGAAGAAAAAGTAAGAAACTTCTGTTATGAAGCATATGAAAAAGATAAAAAATATAATCCAGAAATGTTTAGACTAGAAGATAAATGGATTTTAAATAAATTTGATAAATTAGTTGCAACAGTAACTAAAAATATGGAAAACTATGATTTAGGAATTGCACTTGATAATATTTATAGCTTCATATGGAATGAATTCTGTGATTGGTATATAGAAATGGTAAAAACAAGAATATATAGTGATTCAGATGAAATAAAAGTTCCAGTATCAGATGTGTTATCACATATATTAGCATCATCATTAAAATTATTGCATCCATTTATGCCATTTATCACAGCTAAAATATATCCACATTTAATAGTTTATGGACCAGAGGATTTAATCGCAGCAAAATGGCCAGAAATAAGAAAAGAATTTGTATTTGATAAAGAAGAAGAACTAGTTGAAAAACTAAAAAGATTAATCGTTGAAATAAGAAATGTAAGAGCTAAAATGAATGTTCATCCAAGTAAAAAAGCAAAACTAATTTTAGTTACAGATAAATATGAAACTGAATTAAAAGAATCAGAAGGATTTTTAACAAAACTTGGATTTAGCGAAGAAATAGTAATACAAAAAGATGTTAAAGATATACCAGAAAATGCTGTTTCAATTGTTGTAGATGATATAAAAGCATTTATACCATTTGAAGAATTAGTTAATATTGAGGAAGAAAAGAAAAGATTAGAATCAGAAAAAACTAAATTAGAAGCAGAAGTAGCAAGAGGAGAAAAAATGCTTTCAAATCCTGGATTTATAAATAAAGCTCCGGAGACTAAAATTAATGAAGAAAAAGAAAAACTTGCCAAATACAAAGAAATGCTTGAAACAGTTATATCAAGATTAGAAAAGATGTAATATATACAATGAAATCCAAATTAATATTATTATAAAATCACGCAAAAAATAAAAAAATAATATAAAAACTGATAAAGATAAAAGAAGGAACACCAGTGGAAATCCACCGGTGTTCCTTAAGTTTTTCCTGCTCACGCAGGGGATTGAAGGAAAAATACTATTATGAACCTGGCGAATGCGCAATGCGTCAGATATAATATAGCGTTTCCTTCAAAAAAATCAACTGTACAAAAATGTACTAAAAGTATAATAACACATTTTACATAAAAAGTCAAATAATGTCGCATATTGATGTCGAAAACTTCTTACAAATCGACAAAACTTCTATTTATTTGCTCTTGGAAAAATTGAAAAATGGTAATATAATTTTTTTCACAACAAACAAAGGAGGAAAAAGATGGAGAGTCATTTTTATGAGGAAAATAAACTTTTAGTTTTAAAAGTAATTAATGAAATTGACGAATGTAGTGCACAAAAGATAAGGAGGGAGGCAGATTATGAAATTAAAAGATATATGCCTAGAAAGGTTGTATTTGACTTTGATAGTGTTACTTTCATGGACAGCGCAGGAATAGGACTAATTTTAGGAAGGTACAAATTTGTAAATATAATAGGTGGAAAATTAGAAGTTGCAAATTTAACTCAAAGTGTTAAAAGGATTTTTGAAATGAGTGGACTTTTAAGATTAATACCTGTTACTAGTTTATAAAATTAAAAAGGAGAAAAGATAATGAAAGAACGATTTGAAAATGAAATGAAATTAGAATTCATAAGTAAATCTGCCAATGAAGCATTTGCAAGAATATCAGTTGCCGCATTTGCGTCTCAATTAGATCCTACAATTGAAGAATTAGCGGATATAAAAACAGCAGTATCAGAAGCTGTTACAAATTGTATAATACATGGTTATGAAAATAAGCAAGGAATAGTAAGAATAATTGGAAGATTAATTGATAATAAAATTATTATAGAAATATCTGATTCGGGAAAAGGAATAGAAAACATAGATATTGCAAAAGAACCATTATATACAACAAAGCCAAATCTAGAAAGATCTGGTATGGGATTTACGATAATGGAAAGTTTTATGGACAAAGTTGAAATAGAATCTATTGTTGATATTGGTACAAAAATAACAATGGAAAAATATATTAAAAAAGAAAATATTTTAGAAAAAGAGAATACTAATACCAATGCACAATTATTAACAAAAGATTAATATTTAAGAAAGGTAAATTTTATGTACGAAAATTGTATAGAATCTATAAAAAAGGCACAAGATGGTGATAAGCAAGAACTAGGTAGACTTATAGATGACAACAATCGGACTTATATGGAGCATTGTAAAAAGATTTAGTGGAAGAGGATATGAATTAGAAGATTTATATCAAATATGTTGTATTGGATTTATTAAATCAATAAAAAGATTTGACACATCATTTGATGTGAGACTTTCAACATATTCTGTTCCATATATGATAGGAGAAATAAAAAGATTTATAAGAGATGATGGAACACTAAAAGTAAGTAGAAGTATTAAAGAATTAAATACAAAAATATATGAAATACAAAAACATTATATTGCAAAATATGGAAGAGAGGTTACATTAGAAGAATTAACAAAAGAATTAAAAATATCAAAAGAAGAATTAGCATTTGCAATGGATGCATTAAATCCTGTTGAATCATTAGAAAAGAGTGTAAGTAATAAAAATGATGATACAGATATTAGTTTAATAGATAAAATATCAACAGGAAAAAATGAAGAAGAAATGATTACTAATAAAATTGTTGTCAAAGAATTAATTGATGGATTAGAAACAAGAGAAAAAGAAGTTATAATGCTTAGGTTTTATAAGGAAAAAACACAAAGTCAAGTGGCTAAGATTCTAGGAATAACACAAGTTCAAGTTTCTAGAATAGAAAGAAAAATATTAAATTCTATGAAATTAAAATTAGTTTCTAATTGAATTACTAGTTAAATTAAAGAAAGGAAAAGTTAATTAAACTTTAATGAAAAAAATTATATGTTATTTTTTGTTATTTGTAATAATAATTTTTATCGTTCCCTCTTTACTTGCTAAACCAACAAAAGCTGTTGGAACAGATATAAATGCAGAAAACAAAAATGAAAGTAAAAGTTTACAAGAAGGACAAGATAATAGTCAAGAACAAAGGATTTCTAATGAGGATAATAAAGAGGTTACTAATAATCAAAATAACAAATATAGTAATATAAAACTATTACATACAAAAACTAATGAAGTAGAAGAAATAGGATTAGAAGAATATATAAAAAATGTTGTATCTGGTGAGATGCCAGCCGATTTCGAAATAGAAGCCTTAAAAGCTCAGGCAATAGTTGCAAGGACATATACTTTGTATAAGATTAATGATAAAAAGCACGGAAATGCAGATATCTGTGATGATAGTAAATGCTGTCAAGCATGGATTTCGAAAGAAGATAGACTTGCAAAGTGGGAAGAATCGGAAAGAGAAAATAGATGGAGAAAGATAGAACAATGTGTAGAAGAAACAAAAGGAAAAGTTATTACATATAATAATCAACCGATAAATGCATTTTTTCATTCAAATAGTGGTGGAACAACAGAGATTCCTAAAGAAGTATGGGGCGGAGATAATTTTCCATATCTACAAGTGGTTCAAACTGCTGGCGAAGAAGGATATACGCAATATAGTTCAGAAGTATCATATACAAATAATGATTTATTAATAAAATTAAAAGAAAAGTATAGTGATATACAAATTGATTTTAATTCAAATGAAGATATAAAGATTTTAGAGTATACAGGAAGCGGAAGAGTTAGAACTATAAAATTTGGTAATCACAATTTATCCGGAGTAGAAACTAGAAATATTCTAGGGCTAAAATCAGCAAATTTTGAGATAATAAAAAATGCTGGAATAATAAACTTTAAAGTAAAAGGATATGGACATGGTGTTGGAATGAGCCAAACGGGAGCTGATAGTTTAGCTAAAGAAGGAAAAAATGCAGAAGATATTATAAAACATTTTTATAAAGATGTTGAAATTAAAGATATAAATTCTCTATAGAATCATAAAATTTCTAAACTTAAAATTATTTTGTAAAAGTATTTCTATTTAATAATAAATGAATAATAAAGAAAAAAATGGAAAGACTTATATTAATAAAAACGTAAGGAGGATTTTATGAGAAGAGATTTTAGAAAAAACAATAATGATAAAATTATTATTTATAGTGCAGTAGGAGTTTTAGTGCTTTTAGCTATTGTATTTGCTTTACTTATGTATGGAAACTCACTAGATACCAAAAGTAAAGGCGGAAAATTTGGTTCTAATGAATTTGCTAGTATGACAGAAGACGATAAAGATAATACAGATGTTGAAGAAACAAGTGGTAACATGGGAAAATCTGTTGAAGAAGTGAAAAATACTCTAAGTGAAGAAAATGGAGAAAATAAAGATAAAACAAAAAACGATGAGAAAGTAGTAAATAAGAATATAGATGCAAACAAAAATAATTCCAATAATGAAATTACAATGAATGCAGCTAAATCTAGTGTAAACAATACTGCTACACCAAGTAAAACTGTTACAAGTGCAGTAAATAAAGATACAAAAGATAAAAAGGAAGAAAAGAAAAAAGAATTGAGTTTCCAAAAACCGGTAGAAGGTGAAACAATGAGAGGATTTGCCAAAGATAATTTAATCTATTCAGAAACTTTAAAAGAATGGGTGACACATAATGGAATAGATATTAAAGCAGAAAAAACAACAGTTGTCAAAGCATCAGAAGATGGAAAAGTCAAATCTATAAAAAATGATCCACGTTATGGATTAACTATAGTTATAGAACATCAAGACGGATTTGAAACTATTTATGCTAATTTATTATCTTCAGAATTTGTAGTAGAAGGCGAAAATGTAAAAAAAGGACAATCAATAGGAACAGTTGGTAATACTGCCTCATTTGAAAGTTTGGATGAGCCACATTTACATTTTGAAGTTGTTAAAGATTCAGTCCAAGTTGATCCTAGCATATATTTAAAATAATATGTTTTTGGGGACACTTCAAAAAAACAGAAATATGAATATAACTAAAGATGTAATTGAAAAGATATGATTATTTAATAATTGCTTTTATTAAATAATCATATCTTTTTGTTCTAAGTAAGACAAACTGTGAATATATATAAAT
Source organism: uncultured Clostridium sp. (assembly GCA_946545015.1). Lineage (GTDB taxonomy): Bacteria > Bacillota > Clostridia > TANB77 > CAG-508 > CAG-269. The sequence continues at coordinate 6,295 of CAMNMV010000040.1, read as the reverse complement.
TAGTACAAAGAGATATAAAGGAGGAAATTATGACTATAGAAGATAAAAATATGATAAAAACAGGTGTTATACAAAATTTAATATTAGAAAATAGACAGAAATTAAGTATATCAGGAGTGATTGATGTTTTAAGTTTTGACGACCAAGTTGTTATGGTTGAAACAGAATTGGGATTACTTACAGTGAAAGGCGAAAATATAAAAATAAATAAATTAAGTTTGGATACGTCAGAAGTAATAGTAGAAGGAGACATTTCATATTTAGCCTATAGTGAAAATACACATGAAAAATCCAAACAAAGTTTGATTAGTAGAATTTTTAAATAAACTACTTAAAAAGAAGGGAATTTTTAATGATTACAAATCAAGCATATTTATTTTTGATATTTGTTTTAAATGGTTTGCTAATAGGATTTTTATTTGATGTTTTTAGAATCCTTAGAATTAGCTTTAAAACAAAGGATTTTGTTACATACATTGAAGATATAATATTTTGGATATTAACAGGTGTGATTGTTTTATATTCAATTTTTGTTTTTAACAATGGTGAAATAAGATTTTTTATGTTTTTGGGTATTGGAATAGGAGTAGTGTTACATATTACATTATTTAGTAATTATCTGATAAATGGTAGTGTGAAAATAATTGGATTTTTTAAAAAGGTAATAGGATCTATTATAAATATACTAAAAAAGCCATTTGTGATTTTAATTAGAGGTTTAAAGAAAATATTTTTTAAACCTATTTCGTTTATAACAATTAATATCAGAAGGATTGGACAAAAGATGAAAACAAATGTAAAAGATAGTAATAAAAATAGCAGACAAAAATATACAAAAATTCCTAAAAAAATATTAAATAAAAGAAGGATTTGAGGTTTTTATGTAGAATATAATAATATATGACAAAATACTAATAAAAAAATATAAATGGAGATATACAGATGAATAAATCTAAAAAATTATATAAAAAATTGTTAATAATAGCAATAGCACTTTATGTGTTATTTACTTTAATAAATCAACAAGGAGCTCTAAATCAATACTCAAAGGAAACAGAAGAATTATCAGCTCAAGTACAAGAAGAAAAAGAATATGGTGAAGAATTAGCTCAAGAAAAAGAAAAAGTTAATTCTTTAGAATTTATTGAACAAACTGCAAGAGAAAAATTAGACATGTACTTGCCAAATGAAAGAGTATATGTAGATGCAGGGCTATAAAATAATAAAATAAATAATATAAGCTCTTTGTGTATTACAAAGAGCTTTATTGATTAAAAGGAAGTAATAATTATGGGAGATATAGTATTATTAGATGATTTAACTATAAATCAAATAGCAGCAGGAGAAGTAGTTGAAAGACCAGCAAATGTTGTTAAAGAATTAGTAGAAAATTCAATAGATGCAGGGGCTACTAGTATAACCGTAGAAATAAAAAAGGGTGGAAAAACATATATAAAAATAATTGATAATGGTAAAGGTATCAAAAAAGAGGATATGCCTAATGCAATAGAACGTCATGCAACAAGTAAGATAAGAACTATAGAAGACTTAGAAAAAACTTATACAATGGGATTTAGAGGCGAAGCTTTAGCAAGTATAGTTGCAATATCCAAATTAACTATTACATCAAAAACAGCTGATGATGACTTGGGATTAAAAATAGTAGCTGAAGCTGGAGATATAATAGAAGCAGAAGAAGTTGGATGTAAAACTGGAACAACAATGATTGTTGAAAATTTATTTTTCAATACACCTGTAAGATATAAATTTTTAAAACAAGATGCAACAGAATTTAAATTTATAAAAGATTTTGTACAAAAAACAGCATTTGCAAATTTAAACATAGCATTCAAATTAATAAATGATGGAAAACAAGTATTTTCATCAAATGGTAATGGGAATATAAGAGATTTAGTATATTCAGTATATGGAAAAGAAACAAGTGAAAATTTGATAGATGTTGATTATACTGAAGATAATATAAAAGTTACTGGTATTATAGGAAATACATTAATGGCCAAAGAAAACAGAAAAGACCAAATAATGTTTTTAAATAAAAGAAATATTAGAAACCAAATATTAACAAATAGTGCTGACCAAGCTTTTAAAGGTGGCACAGGTATTGGTAAATATGGATTTTTTATATTAAATCTTGAAATGCCAGCAGATTATTACGATATAAATGTTCATCCAACCAAAATGGAAGTTAGATTTAAAGATGAAGGTAAAATTTATAGAATATTTTACCATGCAATAAAAAGTGCAATATTAAGTAAAGACTTTTTGGGAAATAATGAAAATGAAATAAAAAAATCTGATTATGTTGAAAATGAATATAATTTTTTAACTAACCATTTTAATAAAGATAATAATGACAAATTTAATAATCCAATTAATAGAATAAATATTGTAACAAATAAAATTAATAATCAAAGCCAGGAAGAAGTTACAGATGAAAAAGATTTAATAAGAAGAGAAGTGGACAGAAAAGTTGAATATACATATAAAGGTATATTGTTTAGAACATATATTGTTATAGAAGTAGGAAATGAAATATATCTAATAGACCAACATGCTGCACATGAAAGACTTCTTTATGAAAAAATAAAAGCTAATTATAAAAGTAATATAAAAACTGATAGCCAAATGATGTTAGTACCAGAAGTATATGACTTAACACATAAAGAAATAGAGTTTGTAAAAAATAATATAGAGATGTTTAGAAATATAGGATTTGATATTGAAATATTTGGAGAAAATACAGTAAAAATAAGTGGAATACCAGATATAGATTATAGAGTAAATAGTAAAAATGTATTTTTAGATACTTTAGATGAAATGCTTACAAATGAAAGAAGCTCATCAAAAGATATAGAAGAAAGATTTATAGCAACAGTTGCATGTAAAGCAGCAGTAAAAGCTAATATGGATTTGAGACCACAAGAAGTAGATGAATTAATACAAAATTTATTAACATTAAAAAATCCATACACATGTCCACACGGAAGACCAACAACAATAAAATTTAGCAAAGAAGAAATAGGAAAAAAATTAAATTAGTTTTTATAAAAATAAATTATAACAAGATAGCAGGTTATGTGAAATTACACATAATCTCTATTTTTATTTATACATAGTGTAAGATATAAATATTACACTAATGTTACACGAATATTATTTTTTTGCAACATATATATATAAGCTTGTTAAAAGAAAAAGTTTTTTGTAAAATAAATTAAGGACTTTTTTAATTATGAGAGGAGAAATTTAAAATGAAAATAATAAAAGGTATTTTAGTTCTAATTTTAACATTCATAATGTTATTTGCTTTTGAAATTTCTGCATTTGCAGCAAATACTGAAAGTGTAAAATATACAAGAGAGTTTCCATCATATAATGGAAGTATAATATTAGATTTGTCTAATGTATTGTTAGATACTAATAAACAATATGAATTTTCAATAGTAACAGATGGAAGTACACCTACAGATTGGATAGAAATAACAGAATTTACAGAAAATACTGTAAAAGTTAATTTGGATGCAGGAACTACAATTATAAAAGAATTTTTAAGAAAAAATGATATTGGCTTTTTATATATAAGAGAAAAAGATAATGAAAGTGGTTATATTGTAGAAAATTTAAGTATAGACTTAAAACTACCATATATGTATGCAACAGGAGTTAAAGATGTAACAGATAGTGTATACGAATTTAGTGCTTTATATGGTATGGCTCGTGCACATTCATATACACTTCAAAAGATTACTGACAAAACATTTATAGAACAATATTTAGATATAAAAAATAATAAAAAATCAATTTATGAAATGCAAGATACAATTCAAAAATATGATCCACCTACAGACGGATATACAAAAGAAAGTATGGATATGATTGCAGGACCTACATTATTGCTTGATATTGCATTGCCTAAAGATGGATTATATATTATGTGGGTGAAAAATCAAAAGGAAGATTCTAAAACTATTTATGGAGCTCTAGTTTATGATGGAAATAAAAGTGGAACGAAATTAAGTGATTACATTAATGTAGATGAAGATGTGGATGAAAGACAAGATGATACAGATAAGCAAAATCCAACAAATGATGACGGTTCATCAGATTCAAAGAAAACAGACAATTCAAGCAAGCCAGATAAAACAACAGCGACAAAAACATTACCAAAAACTGGAAAGGATATAGCAATATTTGGAACATTAGCTTTAATTGTAGTATTAGGAATAGCAGGAGCTGCTAAATATTTTAAATATAGAGATGTGAAATAAAAAGATAAATAACAAAAAATAGTAGGAGTTGATATATATCAACTCTTACTATTTTTCTTTGGAATGTAAAATAATTATTCCCATTCAATTGTTGCTGGTGGTTTTGATGTTATATCATAGACTACACGGTTAACATGATTAACTTCATTTACTATTCTGCTTGATACTTTTTCTAGTATTTCATAAGGTATTTTACTCCATACACCTGTCATAAAGTCTGTTGTTTCTACAGCACGAAGTGCTATTGTATAGTCATATGTTCTTTCATCTCCCATAACTCCAACTGATTTTAAGTTTGTTAATACTGCAAAATATTGATTTATACTTTTGTGAAGTCCAGCATTTGCAATTTCTTCTCTAAATATTGCGTCTGCATCTTTTAATATTGTTAATTTATCATCTGTTATATCTCCTATAACACGTATTGCTAAACCTGGTCCAGGGAATGGTTGTCTAAATACTAAGTTTTCTGGTATGCCTAATTCTAATCCTGTTTTACGAACTTCATCTTTGAATAAACTTCTTAATGGTTCTACAATTTCTTTAAAGTCAACATGTTCTGGAAGACCTCCAACATTATGATGACTTTTAATTACAGAACTTTTTCCTAAACCACTTTCAATAACGTCAGGGTAGATAGTACCTTGAACAAGAAAATCAATTGTACCAATTTTTTTAGCTTCTTCTTCAAAAACTCTTATAAATTCTTCACCAATAATTTTTCTTTTTCTTTCAGGGTCTGTAACTCCTGCAAGTTTTTCTAAAAATCTATCTTTACAGTTTACTCTAATTAAGTTTATATCATATTGATTTCTAAATATATTTTCAACTTCATCACCTTCATTTTTTCTAAGAAGTCCATGATCTAAGAATATACATGTTAAATTTTTACCAATGGCCTTACTTAAAAGAACTGCTGCAACAGAAGAATCGACTCCTCCTGATAGAGCACATAAAGCTTTTTTATCTCCAATTTTTTCTTTTAAAGTTTTAATAGATTCTTCAACAAATGAAGACATTGTCCAATCACCAGAACAATTACAAATATTATATAAAAAGTTCCTTATGACTAAAGTTCCATTTATTGAATTATTAACTTCTGGATGGAATTGAATCCCATATAATTTTCTATCTGCATTTTCCATAGCTGCATTTGGACAAGATTCAGTTGAACCAATATTTTTAAATCCTTCTGGAACTCTTTCAACAAAATCTGTATGACTCATTAAAAATCCATTTGCTGAATCAAATCCTTTAAATAGGGAAGATGAATTATCTATATTAACATTTGTTGTACCATATTCTCTTTTATCAGCTCTTGCAACATTTCCACCTAATGTATATGTCATAAGTTGCATACCATAGCATATTCCTAAAACTGGTATTCCTAGTTCAAAGATTCCATCAGCACATTTTGGAGAATCTTCTCCAAACACACTAGCAGGACCTCCTGTAAATATTATTCCTTTAGGATTTTTTTCTTTTATTTTTTCGATTGAAATATCGAAAGGAACTACTTCAGAATAGACATTACATTCTCTTACTCTTCTTGCGATTAATTGATTGTATTGTCCACCAAAGTCTAAAATTAATATTAGTTCATTTGATTTCATAATTACCTCCAAATATATTTTTAGAATCATTATATAAAATCTACCAAAACAGTTATTTATATAATAATGCGAATTTGAAAATATTATAGCATATAACTTGTAATTGGTCAAAAAATATAGTATAATTTTGTAAAATTCTATTTTTGGGAGGAAAAAAATGAGTAAAATTGTAGAAGGAATATCAAGAACATTTAATGAGTTCTTATTATTACCAAATTTAACAGATGAGAGATGTATACCATCAAATGTATCTTTAAGAACACCACTTGTAAAATTTAAGAAAGGCGAAGAACCAAAATATAGTGCAAATATACCAATGGTATCAGCAATAATGCAATCAGTATCAGGAGAAGAAATGGGAATTGCACTTGCAAGAGAAGGTGGAGTTGCATT
>CAMNMV010000039.1 GCA_946545015.1 uncultured Clostridium sp. | reverse complement strand
TATAACATCTAATTACTTGATTTACTCCAGGTCCTAATTCATCTGAATTATCTCTAGTAAATATTTTAACATCTACTATTGTTCCAGCTTCTCCATGAGGTACTCTTAATGAAGTATCTCTAACTTCTCTTGCTTTTTCTCCAAAGATTGCTCTTAATAATCTTTCTTCAGCTGTTAATTCTGTTTCTCCTTTTGGAGTAACTTTTCCAACTAAGATATCTCCAGGTCTTACTTCTGCACCAATTCTTATAATTCCATTTTCATCTAAGTCTTTTAATTGGTCATCACCAATATTTGGAATATCTCTTGTTATTTCTTCTGGTCCAAGTTTTGTATCACGACATTCGCAATCATATTCTTCAATATGTATTGATGTAAATACATCTTCTTTTACCAATTTTTCATTAATAAGGATAGCATCTTCGTAGTTATAACCTTCCCATGTTGAGAATGCTACTAATACGTTTTTACCAAGTGCCATTTCTCCGTTTTTTGTAGCAGGTCCATCAGCTATTGCATCACCTTTTTTAACTTTTTCACCTTTTACTACAATTGGTCTTTGATTTATACATGTTCCACCATTTGTTCTCTTGAATTTTCTTAATTTATGTACAACTGTTTTTCCATTATTATATTTTACTTTAATTTCTTCAGCTGATACTTTTTCAATAACTCCATCATCTTCAGCCAAAACTAAAATTCCTGAGTCTTTTGCAGCTCTATATTCAATACCTGTTCCTATTATTGGGCTCTCTGAAATCATAAGTGGTACAGCTTGACGTTGCATGTTGGCACCCATTAAAGCTCTCTTCGCGTCATCATGCTCTAAGAATGGTATCATGGCTGCAGCTATAGAAACTAATTGTTTTGGTGATACGTCAACATATTGTACTTTGTCTTTATCAACTTCTATAACTTCATTTTTATATCTAACTCTAATTCTTGGATTTACAAATTCACCTTTATCGTTCATTGGTTCTGATGCTTGAGCTATTATATAATTATCTTCAACATCAGCACTCATATATTCTACTATATCAGTAGCTTTATGTGTTTTAGGATCAATTTTTCTATATGGTGTTTCAATAAATCCATATTCATTTATACTAGCAAATGATGAAAGTGCTGAAATTAATCCAATGTTTGGTCCTTCAGGAGATTCAATTGGACATAATCTACCATAGTGAGTATAGTGAACGTCACGAACCTCGAATCCAGCTCTTTCTCTTGTCAAACCACCAGGTCCTAATGCTGATATTCTTCTTTTATGTGTTAATTCAGATAATGGGTTTGTTTGATCCATGAATTGTGAAAGTTGTGAACTTCCAAAGAATTCTCTAATTGCAGATGTTATTGGTTTTGTATTAATTAATGTTTGTGGTGTTACAACATCTAAATCTTGAATTGTCATTCTTTCTCTAACAACTCTTTCTAATCTTGTTAAACCAATTCTGAATTGATTTTGTAATAATTCACCCACACAACGAATTCTACGATTTGCTAAGTGATCTATATCGTCTGGTTTTCCTAAACCATGGTATAAGTTTAATAAATAGTTTATTGATGATAAGATATCTTCTGTTGTTATACATTTTGGAACTAATTCATCATATCTTTCTTGTATTGTTTTAACTAAATCTTTTTCATCAGTATTTTCTAATATATTTTGTAATACTGCATAATTTACATCTTCTTTGAAGTGTAATTTACTTAAATCTACATTTGGTAATACTTTATGAATATTTACTGTTCCATTTCCTATTATTCTTATTGTTCTTTCTCCGAAAAGTATATCAACAACATTAATTCCTGAATTTTGAATATTTTCCGCAACTTCTTCAGATATTGTTTCTCCTGCTGTTACAAATACTTCTCCTGTTTCTGGGTCAACTATATCTTTAGCAGCTACTTTATCTTTAATTCTTGTTGCTAATGATAATTTTTGGTTAAATTTATATCTACCAACTTTAGCTAAATCATATCTTCTATTATCAAAGAATAATCCATTGAATAATGATCTAGCAGCTTCTGCTGTTGGTAATTCTCCTGGTCTTAATTTTTTATAAATTTCGATTAATGCCTCATCTTGATCTTTGATTGTATCTTTTGCAATTGTTGTATTTAATAATTCTTCATCTCCAAAGAAATCTCTAATTTGGTCATCACTTACTAAACCAATTGCTCTTAATAATGATGTTACTGGAATTTTTCTTGTTCTATCTACACGTACATAGAATATGTCATTTCCATCTGTTTCATATTCTATCCAAGCACCACGTAGTGGCATTACTGTAGAAGTATATGTTCTTTTTCCAGTTTTTGTGTCAAATTCCTCTGCATAATAACATCCAGGTGAACGAACAAGCTGACTTACTACAACTCTTTCTGCTCCATTTATTACAAATGTTCCACTATCTGTCATTAATGGAAAATCGCCTAAATAAATTTCTTGTTCTTTAATTTCTCCTGTTTCACGGTTAATTAATCTAACCTTTACATGTAATCTTGTTGCATATGTTGCATCTCTTTCTTTTGCTTCTTCTAATGTGTATTTTGTTTTTTCCTCCATATAGTAATCAAAGAACTCTAAAACAAGGTTTCCAGAATAGTCTTCAATAGGTGAAATATCTTTTAATACTTCTCCAAGTCCTTCTTCTACAAACCAGTCATATGAATCTTTTTGTACTTTGATGAGGTTTGGCATTTCGATAAAATCGCCAACTTTTGCGAAATCTTTTCTTGATGCTTTTTCATACTTAATGTCTTTTAGTTTCAAAAAAAATCACTCCTTAAAAAAAAATTAAGCAGATAAAATATTTTATTTAAAAAAGTCCCTCTTATTACACAGTTCCTTTTAAGTTTTTTTAAATGTCTGCCTGCACTCAAATTCCCTTACGGACGCCTGCATATAATTCCTCTTTTTTAAATATTTTTTGATTAAAATTAAACTGATAACAAATCTAAAAAATTATATCATTTTTCCCTACGGAAGTCAACACTTTAATTGAATTTTATATATATTTTTATAATAAATTTCATATAAAATAAAAATTATTTTTTTAATTATTTTTTAAAATTATTTTTTATGACATTTTATTTATTTTTTTGACTTGTTTTTATAATTTAAATATTGTATATTATATATGTTATTTTAACTATAAAAATAAATTATAAATAAAAATAGGAGTAAAAAATGAAGGAAAAAATAGATAGATATAATCCCAAAATCACTACGGGTTTAACAGATGAACAGGTGCAAAATAGAATTAAAGATAACTTAGTAAATTTTGATTCTTCTGTACCAACAAAAAGTATTAAACAAATAATTTTTGATAATTTTTTTACATTATTCAACTTTTTAAATCTATTTCTTGGAATAGCAGTATTTCTTGTTAGATCATATAAGAATATGCTTTTCTTAGGAATAATGTTAATAAATACAGCAATTAGTACTTTCCAAGAGATTCATTCAAAAAGAATTGTTGATAAACTTGCTATTATGGCACAATCTAAAGTAAGAGTTATCAGAAATGGTACTGAAACCGAAATTTCAATAAATGATTTAGTATTAGATGATATTGTTATATTCAAAACTGGAAATCAAGTTCCAACTGATTGTATTATTTTAGATGGAGATGTTTTATCAAATGAATCATTTATAACAGGAGAACCTGATAGTATAACGAAAAATAAAGGTGAAATGTTACTTTCTGGCAGCTATGTAGTCGGTGGGAAATGTATTGCTAAAGTTGAACATATTGGTGAGGAAAACTATACAGCCCAAATTTCAAGTGGAGCAAAATATGTTAAAAAAGTAAATTCTGAAATAATGAATTCTTTAAACAAAATTATAAAATGGTTAACTTTTGCAATAATTCCAATTGGAGGTTTATTATTCTGGAATCAAATGAGCTTACCAGGCACTACAATGCAAGATGCTGTTGTTCAATCAGTAGCTGCTGTTATCGGAATGATACCAGAGGGTTTAATACTATTAACAAGTACAGTTTTAGCAGTAAGCGTAATTAGACTTTCTAAATCTAAAGTATTAGTACAAGAATTATATTGTATAGAAACATTAGCAAGGGTAGATACTCTTTGTCTTGATAAAACAGGAACTTTAACCGAAGGAAGAATGGAAGTTTCTTCATTACTTCCTATAAATTGTGAAGAAGATAAATTAAAAAATATATTAGCAAATATATCAAAAGCAAGTGACGATGAAAACCCAACGATGCAAGCAATTAAAGAATACTTTGGTAATTCATTAACAAATACTTTTGAAATTAATAATAAAGTTGCTTTTTCATCAAAAACTAAATGGTCAGGAATTAATTTCAAAAATGAAGGTTCTTACATTTTAGGGGCACCTGAATTTATATTAAAAGATAATTTTAAGAATTATGAAGATGGAATCAAGAAATATTCTGAAGATTATAGAGTTTTACTTATAGCTCATTCTAATGAAGATTTTATTGATAAAAACTTACCAAATACTATTACCCCTATTGGCTTTATATTGATTTCAGATGTTATTAGAAAAGAAGCTTCTAAAACATTATCTTATTTCAAAGACCAAGATGTTGATATAAAAATAATTTCAGGAGATAATCCTATTACAGTTTCAAAAATTGCTAAACAAGTTGGTGTACAAAATGCAGAAAACTATATAGATATGTCAACATTAAAAACTCAAGAAGAAATTGATAAAGCAGCAACAAAATATACAATCTTTGGCAGAGTTAGTCCTACACAGAAAAAAGATTTAGTCATTGCATTACAAAAAAATGGAAAAACTGTTGCCATGACAGGAGATGGAGTTAATGATGTTTTAGCATTAAAAACGGCAGATTGCAGTATCGCTATGGCAAATGGAAGTGATGCTACTAAAAATGTTTCACAGCTTATATTATTAGATTCAAATTTTGCTTCAATGCCTAAAGTTGTTGCAGAAGGAAGAAGAACAATAAATAACATAGAACGTTCAGCATCACTATTCTTAGTAAAAACTATATATTCAAGTGTATTGGCACTCCTTTTCTTATTCTTAAGCCAAGGATATCCATTTGAGCCAATTCACTTAAGCTTAATTAGTGTTGTAACCATTGGAATTCCTTCATTCATGTTAGCTTTAGAGCCAAATAAGGAACGAATTCACGGAAACTTTTTAAAGAATATAATTTCAAAAGCAATTCCTACAGCATTAACTACTATTATTAGTATTTTAGTTATTGCATTTGCATTAAAATTAGGCAAAATACCCGAAAGTGCTTATTCATCATTATGTGTTATTGCAACTGGTATATCTGGATTTTTACTTTTATTTACACTTTCTAAATCTAGAAAAAGTGAAAAATCTAAGCTATTAGTTTCACCTTATAGATTTATATTAACACTTATGATGGTATTACTATTCATTATAGGCCTAACATTTTTAAATTGGTGGTTTAATATTGTAGATTTACTTCCAATATTACCATACATAGGAAGTATTGCAGTTTTAACTATTACAGATTTTATTATTTTGAAATTTATATTTAGAAAAATATTCAAAATCCAAATATAATTAATATAGACTTTTTAAATTTTATATAGTAAAATATTTAAAGATTTTTTTATGGAGGAGAAATATGAGTACATTACCTATTTTTGTAAAATACATAATTGTCGCATTGATTAGTATGATTCCAATTGTGGAATTAAGAGGAGCTATACCAATTGCAGAAAGTTTAGGATTAAATATTTTTATTTATTATCCAGTAGCAATTATCGGGAATATGCTTCCTGTACCATTTATTTATCTTTTTGCAAGAAAAATATTAGAGTGGGGCAAAGATAAAAAAATAACTGGTAAATTTTTCACTTGGTGTTTAGAAAAAGGGGAAAAAGGTGGAGCAAAATTAAAAGAAAAAGCTGGAAATACTGGTACATTTTTTGCACTTTTATTATTCGTTGGTATTCCAATACCAGGTACAGGTGCATGGACTGGAACTCTTGCAGCAAGTTTCCTAAATATTGGATTCAAGACAAGTATTATAGCAGTTACTTTAGGTGTTTTACTTGCAGGTATAATAATGTCATTAGGAAGTAAAATTGTTTCAATATTAGGTTGGCCAGGATTGATTGGAATACTTGCATTTATAATTTTAATTATTGTAATATCAATAATTATTAAAAATAAAAAAAGTAAAAAAGAAAATAATTAACACAGTAAAATTAAAATCTTATAAGATATTTAATTTACCAATAAATAGAAAAGAGCAATAAATAAATTCAAACTTTATTTATCGCTCTTTTTTATTTTGTATTAAAACACTCCAGATATATTTATTTAATATTTATTCTAATATTTCTAATCCTGCATATTTTGCCATAAGTCTTTTATGTCCTACTTTATCAAAGTTAATATCAACCTTTAAATCTTCTCCTTCCGGTTCTATTACATTAATAATTCCTTCACCAAATTTTTTATGATATACTCTTTGACCTGCTCTATATTTACTTAAATCAACACTAGCATTTTTCTTTTTACTAGTTAATGAATTCAAGAAACTTTCTGCAGTTCTAAATTGGAATCCTGAATTATTATTCATACTACTAGCAGCTACTGCCGGTTCATTATTATCAAATTGATATGTTTTTATTTTACCAGTAGTATTTCCACCATATGTCCATTTAGTAGAACTATCTTCAAATCCATTGTTTGAAGTATTTGTTTCAAATGCCTGTTCATAACCATCTAATAAATCTTTTGGTATTTCTTTTAAAAACCTAGATACTGGATTACAACTTGTTGAACCAAATATAGTTCTTTTTTTGCTACAAGTTAAAAATAGATTTTCTTTAGCTCTTGTTATTCCAACATAGCACAATCTTCTTTCTTCTTCTAATTCTTTTGGTTCTCCTATTGATTGATGTCCTGGAAAAATTCCTTCTTCCATTCCAACTAAAAATACTACTGGGAATTCTAGACCTTTTGCACTATGTAAGGTCATTAATGTAACTGATTCTTCTTCATCTTCCATATTATCTAAATCACTTGATAATGTTATTCCTTCTAGGAATTCAGATAATGAGTTCTCAGCGAATTGTTCTTCAAATTCTATTGCAACAGTTAAGAATTCTTCTAAGTTTTCTATTCTCGTTTCCGCTTCTACTGTTTTTTCATCTTCCAAAGCCTTTGTATATCCTGTTTTATTTAATGTTAATTTAATTAATTCAGATATTTTCATATCTTGTGATTTTTGTCTTAATTCTTCTATCACATTTATAAATTCTCTAGACTTTAAATAAACTCTATTTAATCCATATTGTTCTGCTTCTTTTATGACACTATACATAGAAACGCCATTGCTGTTTGCAATTTCTTCTATTCCATCTAAACTTGTTTTACCAATCCCTCTTTTTGGTTCATTTATAATTCTCTTTAAACTTAAATTATCAGATGTATTTTGTATTAATCTCAAATATGCAATAATATCTTTTATTTCTTTTCTTTCATAGAATTTTAGTCCACCAATAATTTTATATGGTATTCCTTCTCTTCTTAATATATCTTCTATAGCACGTGATTGTGAGTTCATTCTATACAAAATTGCATAATCAGAATATTTATAATATTCTTCTCTTTTTAAATGTTCTATTTGTTCAACTATGTATGAAGCCTCATCATATTCATTATCAGCATTATATACTTTGGGTAAATTTCCTATATCGTTTTTAGTCCAAAGTTGCTTTTCATATTTAACTTCATTATTTTTTATTACTGCATTTGCAGCTTTTAAAATATTTCCTGTACATCTATAGTTTTGTTCTAATTTTATTATTTTGGTTCCAGGAAAATCTTGTTCAAAATTTAAAATATTAGTTATATCTGCTCCTCTAAAACTATAAATTCCTTGATCATTATCTCCTACAACTGTAATATTTCCATATTTTGAAGCAAGCAATGTTATTAATGTAAATTGTGCCTTATTTGTATCTTGATACTCATCAACTAAAACATATTTAAATTTATTTGAATAATATTCAAGAACATCTGGATTTTCCATAAGTATTTTTATTGTATAATTTATTATATCATCAAAATCTATTGCATTATTTTCTTTTAATCTTTTTTGATATAATCCATAAACAGTTGCAATTTTTTCTTTCCTAAAATCTCCTTGGGCTTTTACCATATATTGTTCTGGTTCTAGCATTTCATTTTTTGCGTTACTTATTTCTGATTGTACACTTTTTTCACTAAATAATTTATCATCAATAGATAAATCTTTTAAACAGTTTTTTATCAATGTTTTTTGATCTGATGTATCAAATATAATAAATGATGAATCAAATCCTATTCTATCTATAAATCTTCTTAAAATTTTCACACAAATTGAGTGGAATGTTCCAACCCACATATCCGTAGCATTATCTCCAATTAAATTTGCAATTCTTTCTTTCATTTCATTGGCTGCTTTATTTGTAAATGTAATTGCAATTATATCCCAAGGTTTAACATTTTTTTCTTGTAATATATATGCTATTTTGTGTGTTAATACCTTTGTTTTACCACTTCCTGCACCTGCTATTACTAAGCATGGTCCCTCTGTATTTATTACTGCTTCATATTGTTTATCATTTAATCCTTCTAATATATCTTGCATTATTTTCTCCAATCATAAATTTTGTTTTTCACTTGGAAATTATATATTTTTTGTACTACATTGTCAAGGTATTTTTAGTAAAATTATGAACATTTTTTCGTATATTAAAAATAAGAATAATGTAAAATAATTTCAAAAATATAAATTTTCTATAATAAAATAAAAAGCCATAAAACATATTATTTTATGACATTCTTCCTTTATTTATTTTTATTTCTTTCTTCTAAAATTTTCTCTATTAATAAATCTAAACATTCATCTATTTCTGCAATACAACTTCTATATGTGTCTATATCATATCCCCATGGATCTTTTATATTTATAGAATCATGATATTCTCTATTATAATTGACATATTCTTTCATTGTAAATACTTTGTCTTTTAAATTTGGATACATATTTATTACTTCATTTTTATGACTGGCTGTTGCACATAAGATCAAATCCATTTTTTCTATATCAGAATACCTTGTATTTGTGGCCCTATGATGTTTCATATTAACTCCATATTCTTCCATCACTCTTTTTGCTTCATATGTTGGAGTATCTCCAATTGATGCATAAATTCCACTTGAAAAAACTTGTATATTCCCTATTCTTTTTTCCTCTAACTTTTTTTCAAATAACCAATGTGCCATTGCACTTCTACATATATTTCCAGTACAAATAAACATTATATTCATATATTTTTCCTCCAATTTAATTTAATTTATTTTATTTCTTAATTATTTATTTGTCAATTTTAATTTATTATTCTAAATATAATTTTATATTAATTGTGAAAATATTCCTGCAATTATCCCCATCATGTTTCCAATGGCACTCATTCTTCCGCGATATAATTTATTTGATTCTGGAATTAATTCACCGTGATACAATGTAAAGCATTGCTCCTGCTGCAAATCCAAGGCATATTGATATTATTTTTTGTGATATTGTTCCAATTACTATTCCAAAGAATGCTCCTATGCCAGTTGTTATTCCTGATAATATTACGTAAAATATTATTTTAGATATTTTCATTCCTCCATGTTTCATAGGTATTGCCATTGATATTCCTTCTGGAATATCATGAAGGCATATTGCAATTGCTAATGATAAACCCAATTTTAATGATACATCAAATCCAGAACCAATTGCCAATCCTTCAGGAATATTGTGTATTGCTAATCCAATACTAACAATTATTCCTGTTTTCAATAAACTATTTTTACTTTTATTTTTTGTGTTATATGATTTGGAATTAAATTTTCTTTCAACTAAAATATCACAATAAATCATAATAGCTATTCCTAGGAAAATTCCAATAATTGTATTATAAATCGTGCCAATTTTTAATGCTTCTGGTACTAAGTCAAAACATACTACTGCCATCATTAAGCCGTGAGGCAAAAGATAATATAAAACTTAAGAATTTATTTGAATCTTTTTTTATTATTATTCCTATAACTCCTCCTAGCGTTGTTCCAAAAGTTCCAAAAAATAATCCTAATAGTGTATTTTTAAAAATATCTTCCATTTACTAACTCCTTAACAATGTTCATTTAATTATATTAATTGAAACTTTGTTTATTCTTAAAGTTTATAGAATATAGTTAAATAATTAATTATAAAAATAAAATACCATAAATATTTTTTTATATCTATGGCATTTATATTTTATTATTTTATAGATTTTATTCTTCTTCCCCTTGTAGTCTTTCAGCTCGATCAGCAGCAATTAAATTATCCACCATTTCATCAATATCACCATTTAAAAAGTTTTCCATTTGATAAATACTCATTCCTATTCTATGGTCTGTTATTCTTCCTTGAGGATAATTGTATGTTCTAATTTTTTCACTTCTATCACCTGAACCTACTTGGGATTTTCTTGCATTTGCAACTTCACTATCTTGTTTTTGTTTTTCAATTTCATATAATTTTGTTCTTAGCATTTTCATTGCATTATCTCTATTTTGGAATTGTGATCTTTCTGTTTGGCATTCTACAACTATTCCTGTTGGTTCATGTATTAATCTTACGGCTGATGATGTTTTATTAATATGTTGTCCTCCAGCACCTGATGAACGGAATACTTCCATTTTTATATCTGCTGGATTTATTTCTATTTCTACATCTTCAACAACTGGTAAAACTGCAACTGTAGCTGTAGATGTATGTATTCTACCACTACTTTCTGTATCTGGAACTCTTTGTACTCTATGAACTCCACTTTCGAATTTTAATCTACTATATACACCTTTACCTGTAACCATAAATGTTATTTCTTTATATCCACCTAGTCCAGTTTCATTTTCATTTAATATTTCTAAATTCCAATGTTTCTTTTCTGCATACATAGAATACATTCTAAATAGTGTTCCTGCGAATAATGCAGCTTCTTCTCCACCAGCTCCTGCTCTAATTTCACATATAATATTTTTATCATCATCTGGATCTTTAGGAATTAATAATATTTTTAATTCTTCTTCAATTTTAGGAAGCTTTTCTTTTGCTTCATAAAATTCCATTTCTGCAAGTTCTTTTAATTCTTTGTCTTGCATCATTTCCTCAGCTTCTTGCATTGTTTGTTTTGTTTTTTTGTATTCTCTATATTTTAAAACTATTTCTTCTATACTTGCATGTTCTTTCATCAGCTTTTGCCATTCTGATTGATTAGCAATTACTTCTGGATCACTAATTAATTTTGTTATTTCTTCATATCTTTGCTCTACTGTCTCTAATTTATCAAACATAAAAATTCTCCTTTAAATTATTTTACTTGAATATTATACCACTTTTTTCTTAGTATTACAAGAGAAAAAATAATCAATAGCATAGTAAACTATGCTATTGATTATTTTTATTATAATTCTACAATATTACAATTTATGTTTAAACTTTTTAATGCATCAATTTCTCTTTTGCTACATGTAAAAATAAATACTTGTCTTCTTCGTGATTCTTTAATCAGAAACATTAATACATTCCTTAATCTTTCTTCATCGTAATACGCAAATGTTTCATCCAAAAATAGTGGTAATTTTTCTTCTGATAATTCATCTATCATAGAAATTCTTAATGATAAATATAATTGTTCTATCGTTCCAATACTTAAATTGTTTGTTTCTACATAATCACCATTTTCCAATTCAACAATTATTCCATTTTCATCATTGAATTTTATTTTATTGTATTTATTGTTTGTTATAACAGAAATTATTTGTGATAAATTATTTGTGAATTTAGGTGTTACACTATTTTTCATTTCTTCATATGCTTCTTCTAGTATATTTTTTGTAATTTCCATACTGGTATTTAATTTTTCCAAATCTTCTTTATTATTTCTATTTAATTCCAAATCTTCTTCGATTTTTGATAACTCATTAAGTCTTGGTTCAATATTTTCTCTGTCCAATTTCAATTTATGTAATTCTATCTTATTTTGATTTAATTCATTTTGTATTTTTTCTATTTCATAATTTATTTTTTCTAAATTATTTAAATTATTTTTTGGCAAAAATTCTTCTTCAGATAAAATACTTTTATATTTATTTTTTATTTTTTCTAATTCTAAATTATTTTTAAAATTAAAATTATT
>CAMNMV010000038.1 GCA_946545015.1 uncultured Clostridium sp. | reverse complement strand
TAAATGAAACATTATATTTAAATTCTTGTAAAAAATATTTAGATACATTATTAAGGTTAATAGTAAAATTAGGATAGACAGTGGGACGGGGAATTTGTATACTATATTATTTTTCTTTTTATGTATTAAACATCAAAATTAAATGTGCTGTAAAATAAGTCCCTTTTTGATAAACAATAAAACAGGGCCGGAATACATTCCGACCCTGAACAGAATTAGATTCTGTTTTTTCTGCGCAGGAGAAGACTAATTGACGTCATCACCACCAGTGGCATTGCTGCAAGCAGTACAGTGTCGCTTGTGGCAGTAAATGTACGCGTGCCTCCACTGATAAGCGGATTGATTGATGCATCTATGTGTGGATAGATAAAAGGAAAAGCAATGCATCCAATTATTATCCCTATGGCTACTATGCCTCGATTTTTCTTATGTTCTTTTATAGTAAACATTGAATAGCTTACTATCATAAGCAAAGAAATTACCGTCCAAAAATTTGTGACGTGGGCTGCCATTACTACTACATCATATTCATTAGAATTGAATAACATGTTTATCATCCTTTCGATAATGTTTGTTAATATTTGTTGGTTGGTTTTACGAATGTATATGAAAACATGCTGAACACGGCTGTCAACATGATTATAAGATTTGAGGGTATCCACCCCTGTGATGATTGATAATAGTATTCTCCTTTCAAGAAAGTAAATTTACACAATTTGTGTGTATACTTAATTATAGCATATTTTAGGCTAAAAATCAAATTTGCTGGAGATTATACTAAATAATTCTAAACTCCTTACATTATTGAAAAAGATAAAATAATATAAAAAAACAGGCTTTGCATAAAGCCTGTTTTGGTGCGGATGAAGGGACTCGAACCCCCACGCTTTTGGCACTGGTTCCTAAGACCAGCGCGTCTACCAGTTCCGCCACATCCGCATGTCTATTGACAATAATTATAATAACATATTAATTGTTTTTTTGTCAAGTAAAATTGTAAAAATCATTAAAAAATGTTGAGGAAAAACCTTAAATATGTTATTATATAGAATGTTAAATATAGATAAAATATAATTAAAATTGAGGAGATTAAAATGAGTGAAATAAAGAAATATCTTGCTTGTGAAGGAAGAGTAAATATAATATGTGCTGAAACTACAGATTTAGTAGAAAAAGCAAGAAAAATACATGACCTAAGTCCTGTTGCAACAGCAGCATTGGGAAGAGTTTTAACTATGGGAGCAATAATGAGTACAAGAATAAAAGGGGAAGATAGTATAACTCTTCAAATAAAAGGAAATGGGCCAATAGGAAATGTTACATGTGTATTAGATGGAAAGCAAAATGTAAAAGGATATGTGGGAGATCCATTAGTTGATTTACCAATAAGAGAAGACGGAAAATTAGATGTTGGAGGAGCAGTAGGAAAAGAAGGATTTTTATATGTTATAAGAGATATGGGATTAAAAGAACCATATATAGGAGTTACTCCATTAGTTAGTGGAGAAATTGCTGAAGATTTTACAAAATATTTTGCAGAATCTGAACAAACTCCAAGTGCTATTGCTTTAGGTGTTTTAGTAGACAAAGAAGGAGTAAAAAAGGCGGGAGGATATTTATTAACATTAATGCCAGATGCAACAGAAGAAGATATAAAACAAATAGAAGAAGCTTTAAAAAATGCAGAACCAGTAACTACAATGTTAGATAAAAATATGTCATTACAACAAATTGCTGAGACTATGACAAATGATGATAATCTAATGGTAATGGTAGGAGAACTTATACCACAATATAGTTGTAATTGCAGTAAAGAAAAATTTGTTAAAAATTTACAAAAACTTGGAAAAGATGATATAGATCATTTATTTGAAGAACAAGAAAAAATAGAAACAGTATGTCAATTTTGTAATAAAAAATATGAATTTAGAAGAGAAGATATAGAAAATAATTAATTTATAAAAATTAAAAAGCACTTTATCAATGAAGTGCTTTTTAGTTTTATATTTAATTTTATTTATAACATGTTAGAAATCACAGTTACCAGGAGTTCTTGGGAATGGGATTACATCACGAATATTTTGCATACCTGTTAAATACATTATTGCTCTTTCAAATCCTAATCCAAATCCACTATGAACGACACTACCATATTTTCTTAAGTCTAAATACCAATCATATTCATCTAGAGGCATATTTAGTTCTTTCATTTTATTAACTAATTTATCATAATTTTCTTCTCTTTGACTACCACCAATTATTTCACCAATTCCAGGTACTAATAAATCAGCAGCAGCAACTGTTTTTCCATCTGGATTTTGTTTCATATAAAATGCTTTTATATCAGCTGGGTAATCTGTTACAAAAACAGGTTTTTTGAATATTTGCTCACATAAATATCTTTCATGCTCTGTTTGTAAATCAGTGCCCCAACTAACTTTATATTCAAATTTATCATTTACTTTTTCTAGTTCTTTTATTGCATCTGTATAAGATATTCTTGCAAAATCAGAATTAATTACATTATCTAATTTTTCAAATAAGCCTTTTTCAATAAAATTATTGAAGAATTGCATTTCTTCTGGACAATGTTCTAAAACATATGAGAAAATATATTTTATCATTTCTTCTGCTAAATCCATGTCATCATTTAAATCTGCAAAACATATTTCAGGTTCTATCATCCAAAATTCAGCAGCATGTTTTACTGTATTAGAATTTTCAGCTCTAAAAGTAGGGCCAAATGTATAAACGTTTCTAAAAGCAGTAGCATATGTTTCTACATTTAATTGACCACTTACTGTTAGGTGAGCTGGTTTTCCAAAGAAATCTTCTTGGAAATTAACTTTTCCATCTTCAGTTTTGGGCATATTGTTGAAGTCAAATGAACTAACCATAAACATTTCTCCAGCACCTTCAGCATCACTTGAAGTTAATATTGGAGTATTAACATAAACAAATCCTTTTTCTTGGAAAAATTTATGAATAGCGTAAGCTAATACACTTCTTACTCTAAATACTGCATTAAAAGTATTTGTTCTAGGGCGTAAGTGTGAAATTGTTCTTAGATATTCAAAAGAATGTCTTTTCTTTTGAAGAGGATATTCTTGTGGACAAAGGTTTTGTAATTCAATATTAGTTGCTTGAATTTCAAATGGTTGTTTTGCTTCTGGTGTTAATATAACTTTACCAACAACTTTTATTGAAGAACTAATAGTAAATTTACAAATTTCCTCAAAATTAGATAATGAATCATTAAAAACTATTTGAATATTTTTAAAAAATGATCCATCATTTAATTCAATAAATCCAAATGTTTTTGAATCACGAACAGTTTTAATCCATCCTTCTAATTGGACTTCATTATTTTCAAAATTTTTAGTATTTTTAAATAAATCCTTAATAAGTAATGTTTTCATATTGATAAAATCTCCTTTCGATATTTCATAATTAGAACAATTATATAAGTAATTTTAATAAAATGCAAGATGTTAGCTATAATCTATAGCAAAACTGCTTGAAACATATAGGAAAATTTGATATACTTTTCATAATTAAAATAGAGATATAGAGATGAGGAAAGTGTATGGAAATTCCAGTAGAAAAAAATAAAGAATATATAGTAGATATAATTGATAATGGATTTCAAGGTGAAGGAATTGCAAAAATAGATAATTTTACAATTTTTATTCCAAATGCAATAAAAGGTGAAAAAGTTAAAGTGCTAATTGTAAAGGTGCTTTCTTCACATGCATTTGGAAAAATAATTGAAATAATAAATAAATCAGAACATAGAGTAGATGTAGATTGTGTTACATATAAAAGATGCGGGGGGTGTAACCTAAGACACATCGATTATAATGAAACATTGAAAATAAAACAAAGTGCAGTACAATCTTTGGTAAATAAAACATTGAAAAATAAAATTGAAGTATTAGAAACAATTGGTATGGATATACCATATCATTATAGAAATAAAGCTCAATATCCATTAGGTTTAGATAAAAATGGAATCCCACAAATAGGTATATTTGCTAATAGAACACATGAAATTATTCCTATGGAAAAATGTTATATACAAAATGAAAATTCTGAAAAAATTGCTAAATTTATATATGAATACATAATTAAAAACAATATTTCAGTATATGATGAAAATACTAGAAAAGGGCTATTTAGACATGTAGTTATAAAAGTAGGGATAAAAACAGATGAAATAATGTGTATTTTAGTATTAAATGGTAAAGCATTTGAAAAAGAAAATGATTTAGTTAAAGAACTATTAGATGAATTTCCTAATATTAAAACAATAGTAAAAAATATAAATATGAAAAATACAAATGTTATTTTAGGACTAGAAAATGTGAATTTATATGGAGATGGATATATAACAGATGTATTAGGAGATTTTACATTTAAAATATCGCCACTTTCTTTTTATCAAGTAAATCCTATACAAGCAGAAAAACTTTATAATATTGGTGTAGAAAATGCAGAAATTTCAAAAGAAGATATAGTGTTTGATTTGTATTGTGGTATTGGAACAATCTCATTGTTTATGGCAAAATACGCTAAAAAAGTATATGGAGTAGAAATTGTAGAACAAGCTATCGAGGATGCAAAAGAAAATGCAAAAATAAATAATATTGAAAATACAGAATTCATAGCAGGAGACGCACAAATTATTTTAGATGATTTAATTAATAAAAAGAAAATAATTCCTGATGTTATTATGGTTGATCCACCAAGAAAAGGTCTAGACAATACAAGTATAGAAAATATTCTAAAAATAAAACCTAAAAGAGTGGTATATATAAGCTGTAATCCTGCAACATTAGTTAGAGACTTAGCAAAAATGGAAGATGTATATGATATTGGAGAAATTCAACCAGTTGACATGTTTCCTTATACAAGCCATGTGGAGTGCTGTTCTGTTCTAAAGTTAAGGTAATTGCTGAAAATACTGGATTTATGACATGTTCACTAGTAAATAAAAATAGCTATAAAAATGGTAAAAAATTAGTGAAAAATAGACAAAATTGGTATTTTTGTGAATAACCTGGTTAAAGGTTGATTGGTCAAAAATAATAATTAATTGAGGAGTATTTTATGTGTCTTATTTGCGATAGAATTGAAATGATAAAAAATAATACTAATAAATATTTTGTAAAAGAATTAGAAACTGGCTATGTTGTTATTGGAGATTATCAACATTTTAGAGGATACACATTGTTTCTTTTTAAAGAACATAAAACAGAGTTATTTCAGCTTGATAATAAAACTAAAATGAAATTTTTAGAAGAAATGTCATTAGTTGCAGAAGCAGTTTCAAAAGCTTTTAATTGTGAAAAGATGAATTATGAGTTATTAGGAAATGGAGATTCACATTTACATTGGCATTTATTTCCAAGAATAACTGGAGATATAGAGGATTATGGTAGAAATGGAAAAGGTCCAGTTTGGTGGTATCCAATGGAAAAAATGTATGATACAAATAATTGTCCATCAGAGCTTGAATTACAAAAAATAAAAGAAAAATTATTGGAAGAAATAGAAAAGATTATATAAGCCTACAATTGCCAATTGTGAAGATTAAACAATAATCAACTAGGGTACATTTTGTATCCTAGTTAAAGATACAGTTGTCGAATATTGTCGAAAAGTTCTTTAAAAACTTTTTTATAGAATATTGAATAAACTACATAAAGATGATATAATGCAAACAAAAGTTTTGCAAAAATAACTGTACGCAAAAATCGGACAATTTGTAAGGAGGTTATTATATTGGAAAAAGAATTAATGTTAATAGAAAAAGTTTTTGAAGGTAAACAAATAAGAACTGTTTGGAATGCAAATGAAGAGAAATATTATATAAGTGTTGTTGATATTGTTACAATTGTATCTGAAAGCAAGGATGGAAGAAAATACTGGAATAAATTGAAACAAAGGTTAAAAGAGGAAGGAAATGAAACGGTGACAAATTGTCACCAGTTGAAATTATTGTCGCAAGATGGTAAACATCGTATGACTGATGTAGTTGATATTGAAGGTATGTTTAGGCTTATTGAGTCTATTCCTTCAAAAAAAGCTGAGCCTGTAAAACTTTGGCTTGCAAAACTTGGAAAAGAGAGAATAGATGAAGAATTTGATCCAGAAATAACAATTAATCGCGCACTTGAAGCATATAAAAGAAAAGGATATTCAGAAGAATGGATAAATCAAAGATTAAAAACGATAGATGCAAGAAAAGAGTTCACAGATGAATTAAAAAATAAAGGAATTAATAAAGCACAAGAATTTGCAACATTAACTAATATCTTAACAAAAGTTTGGAGCGGTTATACAGTAAAAGAATATAAAGAACTAAAAAATCTTAAAAAAGAAAACCTAAGAGATAATATGACAAATATGGAATTAGTTTTAAATATGCTTGCAGAAGTTTCTTCAACAGAAATATCAAAAAGTTCAAATAATTCAGGATATGATAATGTAAAAAGTTCAGTAATAAAAGGTGGAAATGTTGCTAAAAATGCAAAGGAACAAATAGAAAAAGAAACCGGAAAGAAAATTGTTACAAGTAGTAACAATAAAGATATAAAACAAATTGAAAATAAAAAATAAGTAAAATCTATGATATAACTTGAAAAAAATTTGGAAACAAAAGTAGGAGTTAAAGTTGAAATGAATAACGGCATCTGACATGTTCATTACTGGATAAAATAATTGGAAAATGATAAAAAACAAAAAAATAAAGAAATTATTAATAAATGTAAAAGAATGGGCATACGGTTAATATGCCAATCGGACGTATATAAATAGATTTAAATGCGTAATTATCAATAATATTAGAAATAAATTGTAATTTTGACAATATAATAGTAGACAAAAAATTAAAAATTTAATAATAAATTTATATGTAATTATTGACTTTGTATTTTTTTTGAAATATAATTGGTAACGTTGATAAAAAATATGTTAAAAAGTAAAGGAAAGAGGTTATAGTATGAAAAAAAGTATTTTAGTTATTAGTTTAGTATTAATGTTAGTTTTAAGTTTAGTTCTACTAACAGGATGTGGTGAAAATTCAGAAAAAACAAATAATTCAGGTAATGCACCACAAACACAACAATCAAAAGGAAATTATGATGTTTTCGAGGCAATTAAAAAAATAGAAACAACAACAACTTTTGAGGATGTTAATAAATTATTAGGATTTGAAGGTACATTAAAAAGCGAATCAGATGCAAATAGTACGCTTTCATATAAAAAATACAGATGGGATTTAACAGATGATACAGCTATAGAAGTTACAATTTATGATAAAGATAACAGTGCAAATATAGTAGCTATTTATCCTTCAGATATGATAAAAAATGAAAAAGTTGATTTTTCTAAAGTAAATAGCGAAATGAAGAAAAAAATAAACGAAAAAGATGGAATGACATATGATCAAGTAGTTGAAATGTTGGGTGGAGTACAAGGTACACTTGATAAAAAAACTGATCGTGATGAAGCTTATGTATGGGTAAATGCTCAAAGAGGAAGTCTTACAGTAAGATTTGATACTTCAACAGGAAAGGTAACATCTTTTAACGGAGTATTTTAATTTAAATAAAAAATCAAAGAAGCAAAGCACAGTGCTTCTTTGATTTTTTTTATATACTATAAAATTTCTCTTAAACTTTTCAAGTGATGTGCCTAAATTTTAGGTGCTTTATTTTTATATATGAAGTTACTTTAGGCAGTAAAAGGATGGTTTGGAATGTTGAAAATTATAAAATGTATGATATAATTAACACAAATATTTTTAAATTTATAATTAGATATATTAGAAAAGAGGATACTTATGCTAAAATCGTGGTCAAAATTAGAAAAGATACTGCTATTTGGAAGTATTATATTAGTTTCGGCAGTTGGTATTATATTTAAATCAGATATTTTAACAACAATTTGCTCAATAGTACGGAATAATTACAGCATTATTACTTGCAAAAGGGAAAAATCTAGGTCAAGTATTTGGAATAGTAATAACAATATTATATTCCATAGTATCTTTCAATAATAAATTTTATGGAGAAGTAATAATATACCTATTTATGATGTTTCCAATGTATATAATTGGAATTGTAAGTTGGTTTAGACATAAAAACAAAGAAACTGATTCGGTAGAAGTTAATAAAATCAGTAAAAAAGAATGGATAATTGTTGCAATAGTATTTGTAGGTATATTTGTTGGAATTTATTATTTACTAAAAGCATTTAATACGAATGAACTTGTAGTATCAACAATATCAGTTTTAGCAAGTTTATTTGCGATTTATTTACAAATAAGAAGAAGTAGATTTAGTTTTAGCTTTTATATGATAAATGACATTATTTTAATGGTATTATGGGGAATTCCAGTAATAAGTGGAAATTTACTTTTATTACCAATGGTATTAAATCCAATTATAAATTTTATAAATGATAGTTATGGATTTTATAACTGGAAGAAATTAGAGAAAGAGCAAAGAGGAGAATAGTTATGAGGTATTATTTATAGGTTGTACTTTTGATGAAATGTAATATTTATAAACAAGGTAAAAATTGGTATTGTGAGCTTGACAATATGAGAATAACTGTTAATTCGTATAGTTATACAATTATAACTGCACATTTAATAAAAACATTTTAATTAGATTTTAGTAGCATAAAGGAGTTTAATATGAAAATAGGGATTGACTTAGATGGAGTTGTTATAGATAGTGAAACAACTTTTAGAACTTATGAAGAAATATTTGATATAGATATATTAAAAGGAAATAATTTAGTTGATAGAAAAGAACCTAAATTTCAGACTAGATATAATTGGACTGAAGAACAAGAAAAGGAGTTTATCGATAAATATTTTTTAACAGTATCGAGACAAAGTAATTTAATGTCTGGATTTATAGCTGTATACAATCTTTTAAAACAACAAGGGCATGAGTTTGTAGTCATTACTGCAAGAGGTGGATTTGTAAAAGAAATGAAAGATGATGCGCTAAGAGTTTTGGAAGAAAATAATATAAAATTTGATAAGTATTATTGGAATATTCATGATAAATTGGAAATATGTCAAAAAGAAAATGTAGATATTATGATAGATGACGATTATAAAATTATTCAGAAATTAGCAGATAATCAAATTAAAACATTATATTTTAGAGATACAAATCTAATGGAATTAGAAGAAAATGAATATATAAAAGAAGTAAATAACTGGGGAGATATTTATAGATATATAAGGAAGAAGGGTTATGATGAGAGATAAAATAGAAAAATATATAAATGAACATTATGATGCTTTACAAGAATATCCATGGGATGACACTCCAAATTTTACAACATTTAAACATAAAAGTAATAAAAAATGGTTTGCATTAATTATGGATATTCCATATGAAAAATTAAATATTGAAAAAGAAGGAAAAGTTAATGTTATAAATCTTAAGAATATTCCGGATATGATTGGTAGTTTAAGAACTAAATATGGAATATTTCCAGCATATCATATGAATAAAGAACATTGGATTACAGTTTTATTAGATGGAACAATACCAGAAGAAGAAATATGTAGTTTAATAGATGTGAGTTATGAATTGACTCTTTAAGTTTAAAAAAGTTGTATTCAACCACTGGTTGATAATTGAAAAATTACCCCACTCAACCACTGGTGTGTAGACTTAAGTGACAAAAAATATTAAACTAAAATTGAAGGAGGAAAAGAAAAATGGATCAAGTAAAAATTGGAAAATTTATTTCTGAATGCAGAAAAAAACAAAATTTAACTCAAATGCAATTGGCAGAAAAATTAAATATTACAGATAGGGCAATATCAAAATGGGAAAATGGAAAGTCGATGCCTGATTCTGGAATAATGCTTGATTTATGTAATGAACTAAAGATTAGTGTAAATGAATTATTGAGTGGGGAGGTAATTAAAATGGAAGATTATAATGTAAAAGCAGAACAAAATTTATTAGAAATGAAAAAACAAAAAGAAGAAGCAGATAGAAAAATGTTAAGATTAGAAGTAGTAATAGGATATATTTCATCTATAACATTTTTAGTGTTAATATTTATAGCATCATATGTTGAAATGGAAATGTGGATTAGAGTATTACTTATAGTATTTGGAACAATTATATTTTTTATTGGAGCGCATAATTGTTTGAAAATTGAACAAACAGCCGGATATTATGAATGTAAAGAATGCCATCATAAATATGTTCCAAAATACTCAAGTGTTTTATTAGCTCAACATATTGGAAGAACAAGATATATGAAATGTCCAAAATGTGGAAAGAAAAGTTGGAATAAAAAAGTAATAGTAAAATAATTTTATAGTTTGAAAGCAAGTGATTTATTTACAATCGCTTGCTTTTATGTTATATTATAAACATATTATTTGATAGGAGATACAGATAATGGAAAAGAATATTAAACATATTGAATTAATAAAACAAGCATTAAAAGAGGAAGATTCAAATATTGAATTAATTAGTGCTACAAATAATTTGGTTTATAAAGTTGAAACAACAAATCAAGGGAATGTTTATGCAAAATTTTATTTAAATAAATCATCACATATTGATAATGAAATGAATTTATACGATATTGTAGATAATAAGTTTCTAAAAGAAGTTATATATAAATCAAAAGAAAATAATTTTACAATATTTAAAGAGTTAAAAGGAAAAACTATTGATGAATTTTCATTTGAACAATTAGAAGAAAATAAAGAAAAAATTGTAGATTCATTAATAGATTTTTTTGAGAGTATAAGTAAAAAGAAACTTAATGGATATGGGTTACTTGATGAAAATTTAAATGGTAAATATAAAGATTTTAAAGAATTTATATTTTCAAGACAAGGTAAAACACAAGAAATATTAAAATCAGATTCATTTTTAGGAAATATATTTACAAAAATATATGATAAATATAGTAATTTAATAGTTCCAGATAATTCTTTAGTACCAATTGATACAAATATGAAAAATGTTATGATAACTGATGATGGAAAAGTAAAATTTATCGATCCAGGTGAATTGATAAGTGCGCCAATATTAATGGGATATGGAGATTTTGTTGCACATATTTATAAAACACCATTATATGATTATTTAAATGAAAGATTGAATTTATCTAGTGATGATGAAATACGCTTAAGAATATATGCAATTTTTTCATCATTAAATGTACTAGCATTTTTAAAAAGTAATGGGGTAGATGAATTAAATAATATAATTCCATATGGTAATAAATATACATTTTTTGAATTAATAAAAAAACACTTGGAAACATTAGGCTTATAAAAAAGTTAAGAAAAATAATGGGAGTATTAATAAGTAATATTGTAATAATCCTCTAATATAATGTAATCAAAAGGAGTGATTACATGAATAAGATAAAGGTTTATATAAAATCAATATTAGTACCTGTAATTATTGGGGCAATTATTGGATTTATTACATCATCTTCAATTGATTATAATAATTTGCAAAGACCACCTTTAGCACCACCAGGATACTTGTTTCCAATAATATGGACGATTCTATTTGTTTTAATGGGAATTTCTTATGGAATATTAAAAAATAAAAATCTTGTTGATGAAAGAATTAATTCTATTTATTATTTACAATTAGCAGTAAACGCTTTATGGTCAATATTTTTCTTTACATTTAAATGGAGATTATTCTCGTTTATATGGATTATATTATTAGATGTATTAATTGTTATAATGATATTCAGATTCTTTAATAAAAATAAATTAGCAGGATTATTACAAATACCATATTTGTTATGGGCAGTATTTGCATCATACTTGAATTTAGCAATATATTTTTTAAATTAATAATATGAATGGAAGAAAAAATCTTCCATTTTTATTTTTGTTATGGTAGAATTAGAAAGCAGATTTAATTTTAGAGATTTAAATTTATATTCACATTCATATATTTATATTTTAAAGGAGATTGCTATGTTAGAAGGAATAGAGGTTATTACACATAGTTGTATAAGAATTGATAAAGGAAAAATCATATATTTTGATCCATATAATATAAATCAAAATTATAATGATGCAGATATAATATTTATAACACATTCTCATTATGATCATTATTCTGAAGAAGATATAGAAAAAGTAAAAACTGATAAAACTATATATGTAGCTCCTAGAGATGTTGCTGAAAAAATATTAGAAAAAGGTATAGATATTAATAAAATAGTTATAGCTAATCCAAATGATACTGCAATTCAAAATATTAAAGATATCTATTTTGAAGTTGTACCAGCTTATAATGTTAATAAAAAATTTCATCCAAAAGAAAATGGATGGGTTGGTTATATTTTAACAATTGAAGGTATGAGATATTATATAGCAGGAGATACTGATATAACAGATGAAAATAAAAAGATTAAATGTGATGTAGCATTTGTTCCGGTTGGAGGAACATATACTATGACATGTGATGAAGCGTCAGAACTAGTAAATATTATAAAACCTAAAATAGCTATTCCTATTCATTATGGAAGTGTTGTAGGGACAAAAGAAGATGCTAATATTTTTATAAAATTATTGGATGCAGATATTATAGGAAAAAAATTTATGATATAAAAATATTATAAAATTAATTATAATGGAGGTATTAAAATGGACCAAAAATTAGTTATAAAAAAATGTATGAGCTGCGGAGCTCTAGTAAAAGTACTAGAAGATTGTACTTGTGAAAATTGTGGAATTAAATGTTGTGGAGAGCAAATGAAAGAATTAGTTCCTAATTCAGTAGATGCTGCTATAGAAAAACATGTTCCAACATATGAAATAAAAGATGGGAAATTATTTGTAACAGTTAATCATGTTATGGAAGAAGACCATTATATTGAATGGATTAGTATATTATCAGATAATAAGGAAATTACAACATATTTTAAACCAGGAGAAAAAGCTGAAACTCATTGTTGTAAATATACACCAGGTACTGTAATTTATTCATATTGTAATAAACATGGATTATGGAAAACAACTGTTGAATAATATAAAAATTTATAAATTTTATTGCCAAAATAAATTAGTATTGATATAATTGAAATATCAAAAACAAAAGAAAAGGAATGAAAAATATGAAGAAAGCTCAACCCCTTGTGGGAGTAACACACACACACACACGGATATTCTTTACTAAATAAAATAGAAGAAAACTACACTAAAAA
>CAMNMV010000037.1 GCA_946545015.1 uncultured Clostridium sp. | reverse complement strand
CATCAAATGTATATGGAATAGAAACTATAACATTCACAAATAAACCAATTGTTGTGGTAGAGAGCGGAACAATAACAGCAACAGCAACAAATACGAATGGAGTAGCATATGGAATCTATATGGCTAATGGTAATAATAGTGGACGTAATCAAAGTGTTACTATAGGAAAAAAAGACAAAATAGTTAACAAGAATTCTCCGATAATTACAGGAACAACATATGGTATATATAATTATGTACAAAAAGAGTTAAATTTCTACGATGGAACAATAAGGGGAAAGACACTTCCAGTTGGTGGAAATATTACAAAAGTTGAAGATAAATATACAGTTAATAGTGAAGCACAAGATGAATATCAAACATATTATTTAGCATTACTTTCTACAGATATGGTATCTGCATTTGTAAATGGAAGATATTATGAAACACTACAATTAGCAATAGATGCATGTGCTGATAATACTGAAACTTATGTTATAATGGCAAACGGATGTGTATTAGATAGTGATATTGAAATTGGAGCTAATAAAAATATTGTATTAGATTTAAATGGATATTCTATTACGTCAAATTCTTCTTATTCAATAGTAAACAATGGAAAACTAACAATTATAGATTCAAGTGAAGAAAAAACTGGAAGTATAAGTTATGATATAATAACTGGCTCTGGAACAGTTATAAACCAATTAAATTAGGAGGTAGTGATGAAAGAAGAAACATGTTCAAAAAAATCAATGAAAATTTTCATAATTATAGAGATTATAATTGCAGTGCTTATAATAATTGGATTGATATTTGTAATAGTGTTAACCAATAAATCTAATGATAATTCATTAAATGATTTTGAAAAAATAGGGGTATACAATTATTTGGAAAAAGGATTAATAGATTATAATTTATTTGGAAATTTGAAAGATAATGAATTGAAAAGAACGGAAAAATCCAAAGTAATATTAGAAGATTATTATAATAGGAACAATACAAATACAATGAAAGAAGAAGAATTTATAAAAAATTATAATAATTTATTTGAAAAAGACGAAGAAATTATTACAATAATACCACAATTAGAGAATTATGAATATAATATGGAAGATAGGACTATAGTAAAAATTAATAGTGATTATGATGAGGAAGAATATCAATTTACATATAAAATAGATAAAATAAGTAAAGAAAATGATATGTACAAAGTGGAATTTAATGTGTTTTATCAAAGTGAAATTGGTGAGACATTTATAGAAGAAAATGTTGGAAAAGCCAATTTAACAATAAAGGTAGAAAATGGCAAATATATAATTATTAATTTTTATAGAGATTTCGAAATCCATAATGATTAGCAAAAAGAATGGAACTTAAAAAGTTCCATTCTTTTTTGTTAGGAGTCAACAAAAACATTGTCTAATATGATTTGATCATAATCAGTTCTGTTTTCGAGTTTTCCTATAAAAATAGTATTAAAGCCATCTAGTAAAACACCATTTGATGAGATTATTACTGGGTTTTTGTGACGTTTCCAAGTGGAGAAGAATTTTTTAAGCTTTTTGTATTTTGATCCTAATGGTTCATCAATATAGAACTTGACCATAATAACATTAAGCTTCTTCTTACTAATCCAATCTCCAGGAATAGATGGAACAGTTCCAAAACGCCGGTCTTCTTGAATTGGCTTTAGACTTTTTTGATATTGCCTGCGATCGTGTGTGTCAGAAAATGAAAGATATTTATAAAATTCATCTTCAAACATGTTGGATTTTAAACTATTACAATCTTTGCAAGTAGGATAAAGATTGTTGGTTATTGTAGGGCCCCCGAAATCTTGTGGAACTCGATGATCAATAGAATTCGCTTTGTTTTTCTTGCAGTACATGCAAGTATCTCCATAAATTGAATAAGTTAAATCGTACATGACTTTTCTAAATGTGCTACTCCGATACAAATGAAGGACTCCATCCTTTACTTCAGCATCTAAATAGCCATCCTTGTCATAACTTTTAAACTCATCAGGAAGTAAAATAGTCATTTTATCACCTCGTTTAAATTGGTTAAAAGGGTTGGTTTACTTGACGCAATTTTATTATAGAAAAAAACATTTGTCAATTACAACTAATTGTAATTGACAAGATAGATATCTCGAACAGAAAAAAATAAAACAAAAATTCGCAAAAACAATTGACTTAATAAAAAATAATTTATATAATAACAAAAAAAGAAGTGAGGTAAAATTATGTTAGCATATATAAACGGAAGATTAGAAATGAAAATGACAGGATATGTTGTTATAGATGTTGGTGGATTAGGTTATAAAGTTTTTATGACTGAAACAGGAATAGAAAAATTAGGAAATATAGGTGAAACAGTTAAAGTACATACTTATTATAGAGTAATGGAAGATGATATTAGTATTTTTGGATTTAATACTTTAGAAGAATTAAAAATGTTTGAGTTATTAATTTCAGTTAGTGGAATTGGAGCTAAAAC
This sequence comes from uncultured Clostridium sp., assembly GCA_946545015.1. Classification (GTDB taxonomy): domain Bacteria; phylum Bacillota; class Clostridia; order TANB77; family CAG-508; genus CAG-269. The sequence continues at coordinate 10,763 of CAMNMV010000037.1, read as the reverse complement.
TGCTATCAATATGTTATCTAGTTGTGAACCAACAGATTTTGCAATAGCAGTTATATCTGAAGATGTAAATACATTAAAACAATTACCAGGAATTGGACTTAAATCAGCTCAAAGAATAATCTTAGAATTAAAAGATAAAATAAAGAAAGAAGAACAAATAGAAGAATTAAATAAAGCTTCTAAAGGCGAAAAATCAAAAGTAAAAGTAGCTATCGAAAATAACGAAAAATTTGATGAAGCAATAGCAGCTCTTCAAGTATTAGGATATAATAAAAGAGAAATTGAGAAAGCGTTTGAAAAAATGGATACTAAAGATTTATCTACAGAAGATTTAATAAGAAAAGGATTAGGAATTTTAGGAAAATAAGAATAGGAAAGTGATAAAAATGGAGAATAAAGAACCATTAGCTTATAGAATGAGACCGAAAACACTTGAAGAATATGTTGGACAAGAACATGTTATAGGTAAAGATAAAATATTATATAGAACAATTAAAGCAGATAGATTATCAAGTATTATATTATTTGGACCTCCTGGATGTGGAAAAACTTCTTTAGCAAGAGTTATTAGTGAAACAACAAAATATAAATTTTATAAAATAAATGCTGTTACTGCAGGTGTTTCAGATATAAAAAGAGTAGTTGAAGAAACTAAAAATTTTATGCTAAATCCAACAGGAAAAAGTATTTTGTTTATAGATGAAATTCATAGATTTAATAAATTACAACAAGATGCATTACTTCCATATGTGGAAAATGGAACTATTATTTTAATAGGTGCAACTACTGAAAATCCTTATTTTGAGGTAAATAAAGCTTTGATATCTAGATCAATGGTAATTAAATTGGAACCATTAACTGAAGAAAATATTTATAGTGTTTTAAAAAATGCATTAGAAAGAAAAGATGGTTTAGGTGATTATCAAATCAAAATTGAAGATTCAACATTAAGAAAATTAGCATCAATTTCTGGTGGGGATGTAAGAACAGCTTTAAACGGACTAGAAGTTGCGGTACTTACAACAAATATGGATCCAGATGGATATATAAATATAACAGATGAAGTGATAAAAAATAGTGTACAAAATAAAAAAGCTATATTTGATAAAAACGGTGATACACATTATGATAATATTAGTGCATTTATTAAATCAATGCGAGGTTCTGATCCAGATGCAGCAATATTTTATTTGGCAAGAGCAATAAATGGTGGGGAAGATCCTATGTTTTTAGCAAGAAGGATTGTTATATGTGCATCAGAAGATGTAGGAATGGCAAATCCTAATGCATTAGTTGTAGCAAATAGTGCTATGCAAGCTGTACATATGGTAGGAATGCCAGAAGCACAGATTATTTTGGCAGAAGCGGCTGTATATGTAGCTGAATCAAAAAAATCAAATGCAAGTTATATGGCCATAAATAAAGCTTTAGAAGATGTTAGAAATAAAGATACTGGTGAAATACCTATGCATATAAGAAATGCTCCAATAGAGCAAATGAAAAATTTTGGATATCATGAAGGGTATTTATATCCACATGATTTTCCAGGACATGTCGTAGAACAACAATATTTGCCAGATAAAATGCTAGGAACAAAGTATTATATAAAAGATGAAAATATTGCAGATGTTAAAAACAATTAAAATGATGAAAACAATGAATAAAAAAATTTTTTAGATACATACTATTCTAAAGTAGGTATGATATGTTAAAGAAAATAGTAATAGGATTTATAGCAGGACTAATAAATGGATTTTTTGCTACAGGTGGAGGAATGATATTAGTTCCTGCTTTTGTTTATGGACTAAAAATGGATGAAAAGGATGCTAGATCTACATCCATTTTTTGCATTTTACCAATGGTAATTGTAAGTAGTATTTTTTATTTTAAAAGTAATTATATTGATTGGAATATAAGTATTATGTGCGCAATTGGAGGAATTATAGGTGGATATATTGGAGCAAAAATTTTGAAAAAAATACCAGAGAAAATATTGCAAATTACTTTTATTGCATTTTTACTATATATTTCATATCAGATGATTTTTAATTAGAATTAATAATAAAAAATTTAAGATTAAAAATGGTGATATTAATATGAACGAAATTATGATCTTGGGGATTCTTATTGGTATTATTTCAGGAATAATAAGTGGAACAGGAATGGGGGGCGGAACAATATTAATTTTTTTGTTGGGGGCAATACTAAGAATAGATCATCATATTGCACAAGCAAGTAATTTAATATTTTATATACCAACTTCAATTTCTGTAATAATATATAATATAAAAAATAAAAATGTTGATTATAAATTAGCTATTGCTATTATTGTATCAGGTATAGTAGGTGCTTTTTGGGGTGCAAAGATGGCAGGATATACAAATGTGAATTCATTAAGAAAATATTTTGGGTATTTTTTATTAATTATTGCAATATATGAAATTTATAAATTAAGGAAAAAGAAATAATGTATATAAAAAAGTAAAAAACACATAATAAAATTAGAAGAGAAGAAAGGATGATTAAGTATGAAATTTATAAAAGGTGCTATGATAGGAAGTCTTGTTGCAACTGGAATTTTTATGGTTTATTCAAACAATGAAACAAATGCAAGAAGAAAAATGATGAAAAAAGGTAAACAATTTGTTAAGAAAATGGGGATAATATAGCTTAAAATTCATGTGTTTGGTTATAACGTAATGAATAAAAGTTAGAACAATAAGAAATAAAAAATGAATAAAAATAAAACTGTCAAAATTTTTTGACAGTTTTATAGTTTTACTAAATAAACTACATATTTTCATTACCAGGAAGAAAATAGTCAATTACACCATATATTAATGCTCCGATAATTGCAGCCATCCATGAAATTGTGTAGCCTGCTACAAAAAATTGAGTTACATACAGAGTTATAGCTGCTAATGCAAATCCTACGAATCCTTTTCCAAATGGACTTGCATCAAGTCCAGTGAATTTAATAATTAAATAATCTATAGCAGTTAAAACAACTGCTGCTAATGCTAATGTCCAAAAATTATCAATTGAAAAACCAGGTGTAAAGAAAGCAGTTATAGCTAAAACTATTGCTGAACCTACAAGCCTACCAATGACTTGACCAACTGTTGATGTTTTATTAGTACTAGTTGAATTAGAGTTTGCCATAAGTATTACCTCCTTGTTAAAATATTTGAATTTAAAACTCAATACGGTTCTAAATTTATTATTGACAATAAAAATTTTATTATTCAAAAAAGAGTATAAACATATAAATTTGGTAAAAAATAAGTTAATAGAATGATTGAAAGGAATAAAAATATGTTAATCACTTTTGTTAGAGCAATTCTTCTGTATATAATAGTTTTGGTTGTTATGAGATTTATGGGAAAGAGAGAAATAGGACAATTGCAACCATTTGAATTAGTTATATCAATTATGATTGCAGATTTGGCATCTACGCCAATGTCTGACGTTGGAATACCTATAACAAGTGGAATAACTCCTATTTTAGGATTACTTGTTATGCATGTAATAATTTCATTATTAAATATGAAAAGTATCAGAGCAAGGCAAATTATATGCGGAAAGCCACGTATTTTAATATATAGAGGTAAAATTGATGAAAAGGCACTTATTAAAGAAAAATTTACTATTAATGAATTAGAGGAAAGATTAAGAGGAAAAGATGTGATGAGTTTAGCTGATGTTGAGTATGCAATATTGGAAACAAGTGGTGAAATTTCAGTTATACTAAAACCTAATAAAAAAAATGTGACTCTAGAAGATCTTAATATAGAGGCAAATTATGAAGGAATTCCATATGATTTAGTTATAGATGGACAAGTAATGCATCATAATTTAAAAATTTTAGGAAAAGATATTGAATGGCTAAAAAAGGAGTTGAAGAAGCAAAAGATGAAACCTGAAGAAGCATTAGTAGTGACATTAGATGGAAGTGGTAAAATTTTTTGTCAGAAAAAGGAAAAAGAATAAACTATAATAATTAGTTAGGAGAAAATATATGTATAAAGAAACTATTATTTGTATTATAACTGTTATTATGATAATAGCTATAAATACAATAACTGAAAATTATACAAGTCAAAGTGTTAAAGAATTAAATGGAAAACTTGAGGAATTAAAAAAGGAAATATCTAAAGAAGAACGAGATATAAATGTACAATTTGTTAAAGAAAAAGTTACAGAAATATATAAGACTTGGGACGATAGGTATAATATTCTAACTTATTATTTAGAACATAATGAGTTAGAAAAAGTTGAAAACAATTTAACAGTTTTAAAGAGCTATTTGGAATCAGATGAATATGCAGAAGCTAGTGCTAAATTAGATGAAATGACATTTGTTTTACATCATATAGAAGAAAAAAATAAATTGGATTTAAAAAATGTATTCTAAAATTAGAATACATTTTTTAATTGAAATTTAATTATTTTTCATTTATTTTTGCATATTTTTTTAGTTTTTCATAAACTTTATAGTTTACAGTTCCTGCAGGGAATTTTCCATCTTTGTCCTTTTTACCAGCTGGTACTCCAGTTAGAATTTCAATTCCTTCTTCAATGGTAGATATTGAATAGATATGGAATTTTTTATTTTTAACAGCTTGTACAACTTCATCTGATAATTGTAAATTATTAACATTTTGTATTGGAATCATAACTCCATGTTCACCAGTTAATCCTCTTAATTTACATATCTGGAAAAATCCTTCAATTTTTTCGTTAACTCCACCAATTGGTTGTATTTGACCTTTTTGATTAACTGAACCAGTAACTGCAATTGATTGATTTATAGGGATTCCTGAAAGGCTAGATAATAATGCATATAATTCTGTACTTGAAGCACTATCGCCATCTACTCCATTATATAATTGTTCAAAACATATACTTGCTGTTAAACATAAAGGAATGTCTTGAGCAAACATTTCACCTAAATATCCTGTTAGTATTAGAACACCTTTTGAGTGAGATGAACCAGAAAGTTCAACTTCTCTTTCTATATTAACAATTCCTGATTTTCCAGTGTAAGTATTAACTGTTATTTTCGCAGGTTTTCCAAAAGTGTAATCACCAATTGTCATAACGGTTAATCCATTGATTTGACCAACTTCAAATCCAGAAGTGTTTATTAAAAGTGAATTATTTTGAATCATTTCAGTATATTTTGTATCATATTTTTTTACTCTTTCAATTCTTTTAGCTAATGCTTTATCTACATGCTCTCCAGAAACTACTTTTGATTTAGCTATTTTTGCCCAAGTTGCAGCTTCACCAATTATTTGAGATAAATCATTAAATCTTGTAGATAGTTTTGAATGGCTTCCTGCTAATTTTGAAGAATATTCTATAATTCGTGCCATTGCAGTTTTATCTAAATGAGGTAATCCTTCTTGTTCACAGAATCCATGAACAAATCTAGCAAGTTTTAATGCATTTTCTTCGTTTATTGGTGCATCATCTTCAAATTCAACTTTTATTTTGAATAATTTTTTGAAATCTGAATCCATAGCAAGCAATGTATGATATATTTCACTATTTCCAATTAAAATAACTTTTAAATCTAATGGAATTGGTTCTGGTTTTAATGATACCATAACCATAGCTGAACGATGGTCTTGAACATTTTCAATTGATAATTCTTTTACTCTTAGAGCTTTTTTCAAAGCTTCATAACAAGCAGGATTTGAGAGCAAATCTTTTGCTTGGAAAATAATATATCCACCATTTGCATAATGTAATAAACCGGGTTTTAACATTGTATGATCAGTTTTTAATGCTCCATAATAGTTTTCATATTCTAGTTTACCAAATATATTATGATAAGAATAGTTAGAATCCATTATTACAGGAGCTCCGGTACAATTTGAATTATCTATAAATAAATTAACTCGATAATTTAAACACGGATCTTGATTTTTTTGTATTTGTGGTTGTGTTTGTTCGTTTGCTTTTGTATCTTCTTCTAAAAATACAGGAATGTTTTTTAAAACATCTTGTTTAACATCATTTAAAAATTTATTTATTTTTTTGTTTCTCTTATATTTTGATTTTAAATAATTAATATGAACGTTAACAGTCATAAGGGCAATATTAGATTGCCATTCAGAAATTCTTTTGTCTGAAGCACGTTCTATCTCTTTAATCTTACCTATAACATTCATGATTTGTTCTTGTACTATAAGAGATTTTTCTTCATATTCTTGCTTAATTGCTTCATCAAGTTTATCAAATTCTTCTTCTTCAATTGTTTTTCCATCGACTATAGGCATCATATAAATTCCATTTTGAGCTGATTTTACTTGGAAATTATATTGAGAAGCGTTTTGATTTAATTCGTCCATTAGTAAAGAACGTTGCTCTTCAAATTCTTTTTTAATTAAAGCTTTTTCCTTTTCAAAATCATCCGCATTAAATGTTTTCTTTATATCTTTTTTAATTTCTTTTATGAAATCATCCATTGATTCTTTAAATTCTTTTCCTTGACCTGCAGGAAGAGATACACTTATAGGTTCATTTGGATTTTCAAAATTATATATATAGCACCAATCACTTGGAGTTTTTTTCTTAGTTGAAATTTGATTTAAATAGTTTTTTGTGTACATTGTTTTTCCAACTCCACCAGGTCCCTCAAGATAAAGGTTATAACCTTTTACATCAATTTGAATACCGAATTCTAATGCACTTATCCCTCTATCTTGGCCAATACCAGTTCTAATTGGTTCTAATTCTTGTGTACTTTCAAAATTAAATAAATCGGGATTACATGTTATTTTTAAATCTTTGTAACTTAATTCATTTTTATTTTTCATTAGTTTTCCTCCATATTTATTCTTTACAATTGAATAAAATTTATAAGTTTATTTTATATTAGAATAATAAATTTGTAAATGATTTTTGATAAAAAAGTTGAACACTTAGTATAAAGAAAATAAAACTATTGCAATATAAAAAAAATACATATATAATATGTAAAAGAATATGTTAAAATAGGGAGAAAATATGAATAAGACAAAGAGAAAAATATTTGAAACATCAATGAAATTATTTGCTGAAAAAGGATATGATGCTACAAGTATTGAAGAGATAACAGCAACAGTTGGAGTTGCAAAAGGAACTTTATATTATCATTTCTCAAGCAAAGAAGAAATATTTAATTTCTTAGTTGAGGAAGGAATAAAATTACTTCAAAATAGTATCGATATAAAAACAGCAAAATTAAGCAATTATATAGATAAATTGAAAGCAATCGTTTTAATTCAAATAAAAATTGTTGCTAAATATGAAGATATTATAACAATATTACTTAGCCAGTTTTTAGGAAAAGAAGCAAGAAATCAAAAGTGTAAAAATCATGTATTTGATTATATTAAAACGATAGAAAATACTGTTAGAGAAGGAATAGAAAAAGGACAGATAAAAGAAGGAAATCCAGAAGCAATTGCGTCAGAAATATATGGATTAATCTGTTCTGCTCTAGTATATAAGGCTAAAAATAATGGCGAAATAGAAATAATGAAATTATACAGAGAATTTGAATCAACAGTAATTGAAGGATTAAGAAAATAATATTAAATACTGTAAAATATAATATAAATAAGAGGGGAAAAATAAATGAGAGAACCAATTCATGAATTTACTAAATTTACCGATATAAAAGATATGCTAAAAAAATCAGGAGAACAATTTGGAGATAGACCAGCTTATATTTATAAAACTGAAGTAGAAGGACAATTTAGAACTATATCTCATAAGCAAGTTAGAGAAGAAGTTGATGCTTTGGGAACTTCATTAATAAATTTAGGATTAAAAGGTAAAAGAATAGCAGTAATTTCTGAAAATAGATATGAATGGGGAATTGCATATTTAGCATCTGTATGTGGTACAGGAGTTGTCGTACCATTAGATAAATCATTACCTAATAATGAAATAGAAAGCTTAATAAATCGTTCAGAAGTAGAAGCAATTTTTTATTCAAAGAAATATGATGAAATCATGAATAAATTAAATAAAGAAGGTAGTACAAAAATAAAATTCTTTATTTCGATGGATTTAGATGAAAAAGAAAATAATGTATATTCTCAAAAAGAATTAATTAGTCAAGGAAAAGAATTAATTAAAGAAGGAAATAGAGAATTTTTAGATGCTAAAATAGATAATGAAACTATGGGGATAATGTTATTTACATCAGGAACAACAGCACAATCAAAAGCTGTAATGCTATCACATAAAAATATAGTAAGCAATTTAATGGATATAGCTTCAGTAATTAAAATAGATGAAAATGATAGATTTTTATCATTTTTACCAATGCATCACACATTTGAATGTACAGTTGCATTTTTATATGCAATGTCAAAAGGATCAGCAACAGCTTTTTGCGAAGGTATAAAACATATAGCTGATAATATTGCAGAATATCAAATAACTGCTATGATATCAGTTCCAATTTTATATGAAGCAATGTATAAAAGATTAATGAAAACAATAGATAAACAAGGTAAACTAGAAAAAGTAAAAAAAGGAATAAAACTTACTCAGTTTTTATTGAAATTCAAAATCGATATAAGAAGAAAAGTATTTGCAGAAATACATAATAAATTTGGTGGGCATTTAAGACTGTTTGTTGCAGGAGGAGCTGCTCTTGATCCAGAAACAGAAATAGGATTTAATCAATTAGGTATTACAATGTATCAAGGATATGGACTAACAGAAACATCACCAGTAATTGCAGCAGAAGATGATAAATATACAAGAATTGGTTCTATTGGAAAAGCTTTTCCAAGCTTAGAAGTAAAATTAGATGATGTTAATGAAGACGGAATCGGAGAATTAATGGTTAAAGGACCTACAACAATGCTTGGATATTACAATAATGAAGAAGCAACAAAAGAAACAATAGAGCCAGATGGATGGCTTCATACTGGAGATTTAGCAAGAATAGACAAAGATGGTTTTATCTTTATAACGGGTAGAAAGAAATTCGTTATAGTCCTAAAAAATGGAAAAAATATTTATCCAGAAGAACTTGAAACATTAATTAATAAAATAGAAGGTGTAAAAGAATCATTTGTTTATGGAAAACCTGAAGATGATGGAGATTATACAATTTGCGTAAAAATTCAATATGATAAAGATAGTATGAAAGAAAGTTATAATGCTGTAACAGAAGATGAAATACATGATGCCCTATGGCAAGAGATTAAAAAGATAAATAAAACAATGCCACCTTATAAATATATAAGGGAGCTAATTGCTACGGAAGAAGACTTTATAAAAACGACAACTCAAAAAATTAAAAGAAATGAAGAATTGAAAAAAATATTAGCAAAATAAGAAAAAAACAATTTAAAAACATAAGTATTACAAGCTTGAAGTATACGGAAATAAAAGTATAAATCAAGCTTGTAATATTTTTGTAATATTTTTGAAATAAAAAAGTAAAGAAAAAAAAAACAAATTCTCTTGTAGTTTTTTGTAATATAATGTATAATAAAAATTGTAAATGGCTCAAAGTTGAATACGCGTAAGTAAAAAGGAGGGAAGTTTACAATGTCTAAATCTGGCATAGTAAACGTGAGAATGGTAATCACGGAAGAAAAAATATTATCAAACATTGAAAAAGTACAAAAATTAATAAATCCAAATAGTAAAAAACAAATAGTGCAATTAGATGAAGATACATATTTTAAAGATATGATAGAATCTATAAAAGCATATTTAATTGAATATCCAAAGAAAAATAATTTCCCAGCAAGTGTTTATAAAGCTGCATATGGGTTAGTTGAGTTTGCAACAAATCAATTTGAAGAAAATACAAAAAAAATAGAACAATTAATTAGACAAAGAGAACAAAATATAGGATTAGCTGGCGAATTGAAAGGTTTAATTGGTGTAGTTGAAGCAAAAGAAAAAGGATGGAAAGATCAAGTTAAAGAAGTTGAAGGAAAAATGCCTGAAGATATAGTAGAAACATTATATATAGTAGGTAAAAGCAAAGATGATTCATCTGAAGAGTATCAAAACGCAATGAAACTTTTAAATGCAAGGGTTAATAATTTAGAATCTAATTTACATATAGAAATAGACATGGAAAGAATCGAAGATAAATCTAAAGCTTTAAGTTATATAGGAATAGAAGTTGCAGATGCATTAAAAGCAATTCCAACACCAGTAGAGGAAACACAAACTGAACAAGTTCAAGTTCAAAATCAAGTTCAAGAAACAGTACAAGATCAAATTCAAGCTGAACAACAATATGTTGAAGAAACAACATTTGAAGTTAAACCTTCATTCTGGGAAAGAGTTAAAAATAGTAAGATTGGTAGAGCATTTAGATATATAACAAAGATAAGATTAAGATTAGATGTTCCAAATGCATTACCAGAAGGACAACAACAAGAAAATAATTAATTTTATTAAGAGATTAGATTTAAGGCTAATCTCTTTTGACTTTTTATATGTTTTGAAAAACAAAAATAAAAATTATTTTATAATTTTTTTGAAAAAGTGTTGACAACAACTTAAAAATAGTTTATACTTTAACTTGCGTTAAGAAATAAATGCTCCCTTAGCTCAGTTGGTCAGAGCAACCGGCTCATAACCGGTGGGTCCAAGGTTCGAATCCTTGAGGGAGCACCATTTTTTTAACTAATTGAATATGGGTAGTTGGGTGAGTGGCTAAAACCGCCAGACTGTAAATCTGGTCTCATTTGAGTTCCTTGGTTCGAATCCAAGACTGCCCACCA
>CAMNMV010000036.1 GCA_946545015.1 uncultured Clostridium sp. | reverse complement strand
GAAATAGAATATATAAATACAATAAATAATATAATGTAAAAATAGAACAAAAATAATTTATAAAATTAATGAATTTAAAAATAAACTAGAATATAAAAATTTATGCTAAAATACAAATTTTTAAAAAAAGCTTGTCAAATATAGGAAAAAGATGTATAATTAAAGTATATAAGGAATATTTTGAAAATAGGAGGACAAAATTATGAATAAAAAATTAGTAAGAATATTTGCTATTGTTGCAATTTTAGTAGTTGCATTTGCTTCAGTATCACCAGTGTTTGCAGAAATAAGTACTGATTGGGAAGGAAATACTGACGGAGCAGGAGCTCAAAAAGTAGAAACTATGGGAAAAAATATCCTAGGAATTGTACAAATAGTTGCTGGTTTAGCAGCAGTTATATTATTAATAGTACTTGCAATTAAATATATGATAGCTTCTCCAGAAGGTAAAGCAGATATTAAGAAAACAGCACTTATCTATGTTGTTGGAGCAGCTTTAATGTTTGGTACATCAATGGTATTAGGTGCAATCAAAGATTTTATGACAGAATAATAATTGCAAAAAACAAAAAGAATATTTGCTTGCAAATATTCTTTTTTGTTAGAAAAGAGGTACACTATGAAAAAAATATTAAATAGAATATTAAAATTTTCAATTATAATTTTAACTATTGGTTTTATAATTATGCCTAATATTAATTTTGCATATGATACATCTGTAGATAGATATAATGGAATATATACAGAACCTCCAGAAGGAGAATTAGGTACAGTAGACAATATGTTTGTAGAAATCCTAGGGATCATTGAAGTTATAGCAGGACTTGTAGCAACTATTTCATTGATTTTAGTAGGACTTAGTTTTATGAAAGAATCTCCATTAGGAAAAGCAGAATCAAAAAAGAAATTAGTGCTTATTTTAATTGGATCTTTTCTAATATTTGGGGCAAGCTGGATTATAAGTACAGTAGCTACAATGGCAAACCAGTAATGTGATATATAATTTTATAAAATATAAAAAGGTTAAAGTAAAATTAATAAATTACTTTAACTTTTTTTGTATTATTTTTGTAAAAAACTTAAATTTAAATTTGACATTTTTGTTACAAAAATAAAAAAATGGAATTAGAGTTAATTGTTTCCCTAGGAAAGAAGAAAATAATAAAAAAAATTGATTTGTAATATGCCTTAAAAATGCTGAAATATGTTGAAAAAGTGCTTATTTTATAGTATAATAAATATAAGTAATTATGTTAAATAAAATATAAATATATTAAGTAGGTGATATCATGAAAACAAAACAAAAAAATTATTTAAAAATATTGATTTTAGTGATTATAACGATAATATCATTAATGCCAAGTGTAAGAGCTGCTGAAGAAACCTCAAATACTAGTTTGAGTGGTGCAATTAGTAGTGCAGATACATGGCTTCAAAATGGTCAAAGCCAAGCTGGAAGTTCAGGAGAAGAATCAGGAACTATAGTAGAAGTTGGGCAAGTTTTAGTTCATATAGCGAGTTGGATACTTGTGGCTGGAACAGTAGTTATAGGAATTAAATATATGCTAGCTACTCCTGACCAAAAAGCTAAATTAAAAACACAATTGGTAGGAATAGTAGTTGCAACAATTGTAATATATGGTGCAAGATTTATTTGGGCTACATTGGTAGATATATTACAATAAACGTAAGAGAAGTCATAAAACATTTAAGGAGGAATGGACATGGGAACTTATTATATACCACGTAATGTAAAGGGTGAAAGTAGAATATTAATTATATTCACTTTGAAATCATTAATAACTACAGCCTGTGGGGCATTGATTGGTTTAATTTTTAATTTCATATTTGGTGCATTTGGTCTTGGTCCTGTTGGAATTGGATGCTTAATCTTTTTTGCATTATTAGGGTATATAATAGGGGCATTGAAAATTCCAACTATAGTAGGAATTCCATTTACCAAAAAAATAGGTGGAGAACCTATAAGTGAAATAATATTAAGATATATAAAGTTTAAGAAAACAAGAAAAGTATATACATATGAAGAGGAGGAAAAGAATAATGAAGGATAATCAGACACTTGTATTTGTGTTAATAGGTTTAATTATACTGTTAGTGGCATTAATTGTTGGATTAATAATAGTTATAGTTAAAATATTTAAAGATAGAAAAATAAGAAAACAAGAAGAAGAAGTTTCAAAAGGTAAAAAATCATCCTCTTCAGAAACAACAATAAAAGCAACAAGTTATATTACAAGATCATCAATGGATAAGTTTATGGAATTTGATGAAATAAAAGATGGAATGATAATTAGAAAAAATAGAGAACAATATGTAATGGTTATTAGATGTAGAGGAGTAAATTACGACTTAATGTCTGAAGAAGAAAAAAATGCAGTAGAAGCAGGATTTGTTCAATTCTTAAATACATTAAGATTTTCTATACAATTATATGTTCAAACATCTAGTTTAAATTTTAGAGAAATAACTGAAAATTATCAAAAACGTATTGATAATATGAGAAGAGAAATAAACAAGTTAGAAGTTAATCTAAAGGAAGCAGAAAGAAGAATGCAATATGATCAAGCAAATAGAATTGCTTATGAAATTAGAAGAAGACAAAATGTATTAGAGTATGGTGCAGATATAGCTGATTACATAGGAAGAATGGGATCAAATAGAAACATATTACAACAAAAGAATTATATAATAATTTCTTACTACAAATCGGAATTAGGAAGAACAGATACATTTAGTCAAGATGAATTAGACAATATGTGTTTCTCAGAATTATATACAAGAACTCAAACAGCAGTTAGAACATTAAGTTCTTGTGGAGTTATAGGAAAAATATTAGATTCAGAGGAATTAGCTGAATTATTATATGTTGCATATAACAGAGATGATTCTGAATTAATACAATTAAAACAAGCTTTAAATGCAGAATATGATTCATTATATAGTACAGGTAAAGATGTTATAGAAAAGAGAAAAGAACAATTGGAAGAAGCAATTGAAGATGAAGCAGTAGAATTAGCAACAAATAGTATTGATAAAGCTGATGCTAGAATAAAGAGAATGCTAGAAAGCAAAGACCAAATGGTGCTAGATAAAGCTATGGAAATTATAGATGAATATAGAGATGAGATGGATGACAGATTATACAATGAGACAAAAAAACAAATACAAAAAGATGGAAGACCTAAAAAAAGATAAGGAGGATTTCTTATGGACTTAAAGAAATTAGGAAGTTTTGGTAGAAAACAAGATGAAAATGAAATGGCAGGAGACGAAGAAAAAACAATAATTCAAAGAAATCAAAAAGGAATAAAAGATTTGATTGCACCAGGTGGAATAGATGCAACAAATACTAATCATATAGAAATAATTGCATCTAAAAGAAAGTATGCAAGAAGTTTTGTGGTTGCAACAATACCAAGAATGTGTACATTCCCTGAATTTTTAAGGGGAATGTACACTTTTGGAGATGTAAATACATCAGTATTTATAACACCAATTAGTGAAAATACATCACAAACAGCATTAAATAGAACAATTAATGAGTTGGAATCTGAAAGAATTGTTGCTTTAGATAGAGGAGATATAAACAGAGAAAGAATATTAGCACAAAAAAGAGCAGAAGCTGAGCAACTAAGAGACCAAATTGCTGCTGGATTTAATAAAATGTATGATTCATCTATTGTATGTACATTATTTGCATATAGTATGGAAGAATTAGATAAACTTACAGAATTATTATCAGCAGAAATGTCAAAAACATTAATTGGAATTAAACCAGCTTGGGCTATGCAAGATGAAGCTTTTAGAACTAATTTACCTTTTGGTGAAAATAAATTAAGTAAAAAGCATTCATTTGATAGAAATTCAATGTCAACAGTATTCCCATTTTTTACATCTGAAATTGGACATGAGAACGGAATTCCTATCGGGTTTAACGTTCAGACAGGATTACCTGTATTATTTGATAACTTTAATTCATCATTAACAAATTATAATATGGTTATATTTGGTAAATCTGGTGCTGGTAAAGGTGTTACTATTAAGACTTTAACAGCACGTTCAGCAGTTTTAATGGGAATTGAAAGTTTAGCGCTTGATGCTGAAGGTGAATATGGCGTAGTTGCAGAATCCCTAGGAGGAATTAATGTAACTATAAGTCCAAGTTCAAATACTATTATAAATTTATTTGATTTGGAACCAGAAATTGTAAAAGATGAAATAACAGGAAAAGAAAGAACAGTATTAAATGTTGAAAATAAAGTTGAAGATGTAACTCAAGCATTGTTAACAATGGCAAGAGGTAGTACAAGGAGTCAAGAAGTTAATGAGTTAACAAAACAAATTATATCTGAAGCAGTAGCTGAAGAATATGAAAGATTAGGAATAACAAATAATGTAGATAGTTTATATGTTGAAGATGGACAAAAAAGAGTTATAAATAAAGACTTCTTAGGAAGACAAAAGAAATTAATGCCAACTATAGGTTCATGGTATAAAAGAATGGAAAGAAAAGCAGCTGAAAATACAAACCCAGATTACAGATTCCATTATAGTTATTTAATAAAAGTTATGAAACAATACATAAGAGAATATAATGGACAAATGGCTTATTTTGACGGACAATCAACTTTTGAATTATTAGACCATGTAACATTTATCAATCTAGATATTTCACAATTGGAAGAAAGATTTGCAAGACCGCTTGCACAACAAATCTTACTTTCATGGATTTGGGAAAAATATGTTAAGAAAAATAGTGAAGATAAAACAAAAGCTTCTAAGAAAAGGGTTTTAATAGACGAAGCATGGATGTTATTACCATATCCAGAAGCTGTAGATTTCTTAAATACAATGGCAAGACGTGCTAGAAAGAGAAATGTATCTTTAGCAGTTATGTCTCAAAAATTCCAAGACTTTTATGAAAAACCAGAGGTACAAGCAGTATTAACATCATCAGATACTAAATTATTCTTAGCACAAGATAAATCAGAAATACAATATATAAGAGAAGTATTTAAATTAAGTGAAGGTGAAGCAGAGTTCTTAATTACATGTAACAGAGGTGAAGGATTGCTTAAAGTAGGAAATGATTCTGCAATTATAGCAATACAACCAACTAAGAAAGAATTCGAATTTATTGAAACAAATATGAACAAAATAGCTGAAAATAAAAGAAGATAGAATAAAAAAGTAAACTAATAATATTAATTTATATGAAAGGGGGAAATTATATGATTAAAAAATTAGTAGCTCTATTTTCAACAATGATTTTAATATTTAGTGTAATTTTCCCAATTATTTCGAATGCGGCAGAAGAAAAAGTATATGAACCAGAAACTGATGAATATAATCCTAATAGTTCTTATGGTACTCATGGAAAAATGAATGATTATGGATACGAAAATGCCGAAGATGCAATGGATGTTTTAAATGGAGGAAGAGCAAAAATTGGAGATACTAATCAATATGCAGGATTTGACATATCAGATGATACAGTAAATTCATTATTAAAAAATGCAATTAAGATTTTTAATATTGTTCCAACGTTAGTAAGAGGAGCACTTACCTTGATTACGCATGATGAACGTGATGAGGATCCAACATATGTAGATGATTATGGATTTGGAACAGAATTTACTATAGAAAGAACTGTTTTTGGAAAAATAAGATTATTTGATGTTAACTTTTTACATAGAGATGCAGATGAACCAGCAATTTCAGGAGCAATAAAAAATCAAGTTGCAAAATTTTATTATATTACTAGAAATATTTCTATAGGATTTATGTTATTAGTTTTAATATATACAGGGATAAGAATGGCAATGGCAACACTTGCAAGTCAAATTGCTAAGTATAAAACAATGATAAAAGATTGGATAGTTGCACTTATAATATTAATGACAATGCAATATTTTATGGCAATAATATTACATGTTGGAACTATAACAACAAATTTATGCCAAAATGTATTAGATTCTATCGTTGATGATAGTGATGAATATAAAATAGAAGAAAAAATGTTAAATCAAGCAATGGATAGCACCAATAAAGGTTGGAGTTTAGTAATACCTACATTATTATATTGGATATTAACATATTATCAAGTTAAGTTCTTATTAATGTATTTTAGTAGGTTGGTAACAATGGCATTTTTAGTAACTATAGCTCCGTTTGTAACAGTCTCCTATTCATTAGATAAGGCAGGAGATGGACAGGCTCAGGCATTAAAAACTTGGCTTTCAGAGTTTGCAATGGGAGTTATGATTCAGCCATTACATGCATTTATATATATGATATTTATGGTTATGGCATCAAAAATTATGAATGCAGCACCAATATTGTCAATAGTATTTATTAATTATCTAGATAAAGCTGAAAAGATAGTAAGAAGTATATTCAGATTAGAAAATGGTATAGTAATAGCTGGAATGAAAGAAGTTCAAGTAAAAGCACCATCAAAAGAAAAAGAAGAATAAAATTTTATGAATTAAGAAAGGAGGTAGCAAATGAAAAAATTATTAAAAAATATAACAGTTATAATAGTAGTAATAATGGTTTTGCTATCTTCTTTTGCGACTAAGCCAGTTTTGGCAACAGAAACAGATTTGCCAAGCTATGAAGGACTACCTGAAGGCGGAAGATATGGGGTTGTAAACATAACAGGATGGTTCATTAATTCATTAAAAGATATTTTTAATTGGTTTGTTGGTATTTCTACGTACTTGATAAAAGCAGTATTCTTAGGTTGGGCAAATGTAATTGAAAAAGCTCTAACTGCTTTAGTAACTGTAGGAACAGATTCAGCAGTGGAGGGAAGTTTAACTATAGAAAAAATAGTTAGTAATCAAGTCCCAATATTAGATGTTAACTTTTTTGATTTTACTCATGCTGGTGGGCAGGAATTGACACAACTTACTGGAGCAGATCATGATAATACAATATTTGTCATTAGACAAAGTATTGCACAGTTTTATTTTATAATAAGAAATCTTACAATTGGTGGAATGCTTATTACTTTAATATATGTAGGAATTAGAATGGCAATTTCTAGTATAGCAGAAGCTAAAGCAAAGTATAAAGCTATGCTAATTGGCTGGGTAGAGAGTATGGTTCTTGTATTTACAATCCACTATATAATGGTATTTATAGTAAAGGCTAATGAATGGTTTATCAGTATTATATATACTACAGTAGGTGGAGAAGAAGCATTATATGATGTTATAAGAAACCAATCTTATGCTGTTCAATTTAATGTTGGTTGGCCAGCTACTATCATATATATAATATTAATTGCTTTATTAGTAAGATTTATAATAATATATTTCAAAAGATTCGTAAATGTTGCTATATTAACTTTCTTAGCGCCAGTTATAGCAATTGGATTTGCAATTGATAAAATAAAAGATGGAAAATCACAATCATTTAGTAAATGGTTAAAAGATTATACAACAAATGTATTTATACAATCGGTACATTGTTTACTATATTTTATGTTTATTAAGTTAGCATTTGATATGGCGGGACAATCTATATATGGAGTTATATTAGCGTTATTCTTGATTTTATGTATAAAACAAGGTGAAAATACATTTAAGAAAATATTCAACTTGGGAACAAATTCAGCAAAATTAGCTGGAATTGGTGAAGAAAAAGGTTCATTGAAAGGAACAATTGCTAAGTTTATGGCTATCTCAGGAGCAATAGATTTAAATAGAAAAATATTAGGAAAAGCTGCTACTCCATTTACCAAAGGATTTGATAAAGTAAAAAGCTCAATTAGAAGTAGTAGAGTAAATAATATAAGACAAGCTTTAGATAATGCTATTACATTAGGTGAAGATGTTATAAGATATAAACCTTCATTATTAAGTAAAACTAAAGATAAAAATGTAGGACAAATTATAGAAACAGGTAATGAACTTGGATATAGTACTCAAGATATGGCAGAATTAATACAATCCGAGTATGATGAAGAAGCAAATAAAAAAAGAGAACAAAGAAAAGAAAAATTCAAAAAAGGAAGAGAAACTGTTGGAAGTGTGTTTGGATTAGCAACTTCGGCAGCACTATTCCCTAATGATCCTATTGCAGCAATACAGGTTTATAGTAAGTATTCGAAAAAACTTAAAAAGAATATTAATGGGTTTAAAAAGACTGAATTTAAGTATTCAGGAAGTATAAGTCAAGAATTAAAAAATGCTTCAAAATATTGGGGAGCAAATGCAGGTATAGCTTTAAGTATTCCAGCAATGACTGCATCACCATTATTAGGAAGTATAGCATTCATAAAGTTCCTTAATATGAGAAGTAAAGTTATTGAAGGATATAAGACAAATAATGGAAGGTATGTAGGAGATAAAAGTAAAATAGAAAGAGCTAAGAAATTTGCTTCAAGCTATGGAAACTTCAATACATTATATACTGTGCCAATGATTAAGCAGTTAGCACAAAATATTGATGAAGAAAGAGGAGATAAGCTTATTCATGATATAAGTGCAGAATATAGATTATCAAATAAAATGCTTGAAGATATGACACAAGCAGAATATGATAATTTGGTAAATAATTATGGAATTGATCCAAACTATTTAGATGAATTAATAAAACGAGCAAAAAAGAATGTTTCTGAAAATTCAATTGAAAAATCAATTGAAAAAGTTAATACAAATCATACAGTTAAAGATAGAACAAATATATCTAGTTTTGAAGAATTTAATAATTCATATAGAGCTAAATATTTAACAATTGATATAGATAGAACAGAAAATATGCGTAATTCAACAAAAGGAAATGATATAGTTGTTAAAGCAAATAATATAGCAAGTGTTGAAGATTTTGCTGAAGCTGTTATGGATTTAAAAATGCATGCAATAACTGGAAAAACACTTTCAGTACATGCAGAATTTGGAGGAGTAGAATTTTCTGCTAATTCATTTACAAATGTTGATCAATTGGTTGAAGCAATCAGAAATGATCCAAATGTTGATAAAAATAAACTAAGAAATGAACCTCAAAACAAATCTGAACAATCTAATATGGATTTAGCAGATGTTAAAAATGTAATTAAAGAAGTAGCTAAAGGTTCAAGTAATATTAAAGAAGATAAATTAGAAGAAAATTTCACAGAAATAATAAAAGAAAAGATAAGTAAAGAAACAGGAGTAGATAAAGCAAATATTACAAGTTCTGATATAAATTCAGAAATTGCAAGAATGTCAAAAGACAGCGTAACAGATGCAATTGCTATTGCAGGAACAAAGAATAGTTCTACAATGGAAGAAAATACATCACCTGAATTCAAGAAGTTACTAACACTTATTGAAAAAGAGAAATTTAACGATTATGTAATAAGACAAATATCTTATGATAGAAATCAAGCAAAAGATGTAGCAGAGAGAATAAGAAAAAATAAAGCGAAAGGAGTAAAGTAACATGAAAAAGTTTAAAAGTTTTATAATAATAACATTTATATTTTCAATAATTGTTGGTTATATACTTCCAATTAAAGTATATGCTGAAGGTGACGGAACTGATTCTACAGAGCCTACAATTGATGAAGCAGAGTTTAATAATTTTTCAAGTTTTTCGGATCAAGGATTTGCTTCTTTAGATGGAATTGTTGGAGTCTTGACATGGCTTATTAGAGCACCTATAGCAGCATGTATATTAACGTCAGAAACAATAATAAGCCAAGTTATAATGGCAGGAGATGTAGAAGAAGCTGGATTTATAATAGATATGGAAGATATTATATTTTCAGGAGGAGCGACAGATACAGGAGTAACAAATGAAGTAAATATATTAGATGTAAATTTCTTTGATTTTTCTAATCCGGATTCAAGTATGAATAAGATAAAAGAAAATGTTGCTAAATGGTATTATATAATAAGAAATATAGCAATAGGTATTTCATTATTAGTATTAATATATTTAGGAATAAGAATGGCAATATCTTCTATAGCAGAAGATCAAGCTAAATATAAAACAATGTTTAAAGACTGGGTTGTAGGTTTAGTAATATTATTTACATTACATATAATTATGGCTGTATTAGTTAATTTGAATAGTCAACTAGTTGGTATAATAAGAAGAGCAGGAGGATTAGATGGTAATACACTAGGTGGATATGAAACAGTTCTTATGAAAAATATGTTCTCAGGTTCATTAGTTGTAGGTATGGGAAGCATATTTATTGTATTATTAATGTTAGGTATGAAAATTGCATTCTTCTGGATGTATTTAAAACGTTTATTTAATATAGGATTTTTAATTGTAATTTCACCATTAATAACTATAACATACTCAATAGATAAGATTGGTGATGGTAAATCACAAGCATTAGGAACATGGCTTAGAGAGTTCATATATAACTTATTAATACAACCATTCCATTGTATTATATATTTAATATTTGTAACTTCAGGATTAACAATGCTAGAAACAGGAACATTAAGAGGAATTATATTCTCATTAATGGCAATGTTATTCATATTTAAAGCTGAAGATATTGTTAAAACAATATTCGGATTTAGAGCAGGAAGCTTAAGCAAGTTAGCAGAAGCTGCAGCTGTAACTAACTTATTATCTGGTGATAAAGACAAAGGAGGCTCATCTTCAAGTCCAGCTAATGCTGCTGGAGAAGTATCAGGAGGAGAAGGTGGAGCTGGTTTTGAAACAACAGGTGGAAATGGAGTAAGAAGAGCAAATTCTACAGGAGCTCCTGGAACAGGCGGAACTGGAACAGGAAATGGAAGTGGATCCAGAGGAGCTGGAGGAACTGGAGCAGCTAATGGCTCTGGTGGAGCTGGAAGACAACAACCTAGAACAGCTACTGCAAGTAAAAAAGATAAATTTAGAAGTAAATTAAATCAAATTAAAAATAAACCAGGACAAGTACTTGGTGAAATGGCTGATGGTGGTAAATTAAGAATTAAATCATTGGCTAATAAAGCGGCAGAAAAATCATTTAAAGCTGCACCAGGAATTGCTGCTGGATTAGTTGGAGCAGGTATGTCTGGTAGTGCTATTACAGGATATGCTGTTGGTAAAAAAGTAAGTAAAAAAGCTAAATTCTCAAGAAATGTAGCAGAAGGTTTTGGAAATAAGAGTGCTGATTATGATGCACAAATTGCAGCTATCAAAGAGTCAAGCATGGAAGAAGCTTTAAAAGATCAAGAAGAAAGAGATCTTATTGCTAAAGCTAAAGATGCATATAACAATTATGCGGATTGGCATCCAGATGCTGATATGGATAGTGAAGCAGAAAGATTATTGTATGAAAATCCAGATGATATTCATGGAGATACTCAAGCTAGAGACTTAGCAAAGAGTTTGGAAGAATTAAATGATTTCTATGAAGAAGATAGCTTAGATGGATCAGAAAAGAAAGCTTTAGACCAATTAAAAGGAAATCCACAAATTGATTCAGCAATTGAAGAATTAATGGATCATCCAAATTATGCATTATCTTCAAAAACAAAATTGATGAATAATGCAGATAGATGGTTAGATCAAATGGATGCGGCTAAAACAAGTGGAAAAAATTATTTGAAGAGTGATGATTATAAAAAATTATCAGGAGAAGAGAAAAATTTAGCTAAAAAAATGTATGCTGAAAAGAAAGTATTAGAAACTCGTTATAACTCAAAGAGAATAGATAATCCAAACTTAACTTTAGATCAACAAAAACAATTAAGAGCTAAACAAGCAAAAGAAAGGGCAAATGATGAAATCAAAAAAATGATTTCAAGTAGTTATGATAAACATCAAGATATTAATTCATAAGAGATAAATGCTTAAAGGAGGTGAACATCCTATATGAGATTCTATGATGATGAAGATATAGATGACGATGAAAAAGAAAAAGAAGCTGAAGCTCGTCAACAAATGGAAGAAGAGGAAGAAGAATATAATGAATCTAGAAGAACTGAAAGAGTAGAAGTAGAAGAACCAGATGAAGATGCAGAAGAGGAAGAACAACAAGGCGGAAATGGTAGAAGAAGACATAAGAAGAAAAAAGAAGATAATGAGGATGATAATGATAAATCAGACTCAAATTCTAAAAATGAATCTGGAAAAGATAAAGAACAATCTGGTAAAGCAGATTCTAAAGCTGAAAGTAAATCTAAGTCTAAAAAAGAATCTGATTATGAAGATCAGACTAAATCTGGAAAAAAAGAACAATCTTCTGCCGAGTCTACAAGAAGACAACCAAAAGATAAGCCTCAAAACAAACCTAATGATAAGGCAAATAATAAACCAAAACCAGATAAGAGTAAAGCTGGTAAATCTGGTGATGCCGCTAAAAAAGGTGCAAAACAGGGCACACAAAGTGCTCAGACAGCAAGTAATGCATCAAATGCAAGTAAGGCTGCTAACGCAAGTAAAACAGCAGCAAATGCTGGTAAAGCAACTAAAAGTACAGGATTAATCGCAAAAATAGGTACAGTTGGTTTAGTAGTATTAATAGTTTTTCTAGTCTTAGGATTGCTATTTTTCTTCATAACTATGCCAGGTTTAGTAGTAGGGAAAATTACTAATGCTATAAACAAGTTTACTGATGGAATTAAAAACTTTCTTGATGGAAATGCTGTTGAAAGAAGTGTAACAAGAGGGGAGATTGTAAAGGCTGCTAATTATTTGGAATCTATGGGATATGACTTACAAGGATATGGATTTTTGGATGAAGAAGGAAAAGCAACTGCATCTGGTGTTGCAAAAGATGGCTTTGCAGCTAAATTACATACATTCTTCCTTGATAATGGTAGTGGTAAGAATGCTATTTCTCCGACACAAATAAATATAAGTGATTTTGACAAACAAAATTATAAAGAAAGATATAAAGAAGCTGTTAAAAATGGTGATGAAAATGCTAAAAACATAAAAGAAGTCACATTAGCAAAAGATATTTATGAATATGATGCAACTGGAGAACCAATTCTAGATGAAATTTTAGATTTAGATAGTGATTCTGATGTAAGAAGTAATATGCTGATGATAAAAAATTTAGATGGTGAAGTAGAATTTATAAAATCTAAATATTTATATATGTATATTATGGCAGCTAATAATTCATATTTTGTAAAAAATGATAATTTGGACCTTGGTTCTAGGATAAAAACACTTTACGATAATAGTGGACTACAAGAAAACGAAGGTGCAGGAATGATATATTTTACAGATGACGATGGTAAACTGATAAAAGATTACATAGAAGGATGGCCAGGAGATAGTAAATACGGATATTCAAACACTTTTGCCGATCCAGAGATTTTTCGGAATAGTTAATAGATACAGTATCGATAAAGAGAAAAAACAATTGAAAATATATAACTCTAATGATGGACTATTTAAAAATACATATTATATATATAATATGTCTGGCTGGATTGCACAATATGGAACTCCACTTCAATTATCATTAACAATGCATTTGTGTAGTATGGCACCGGATTTTGCACTTGAAATTGCTAAAAACGCAGTTGAAAATACAGAAATAGAAATAGGACTTGTTGAAATTCCGGATGTAGATATAACATTAAAATTTATGATTGATAAAGATAATGATGGAAAGCCTGAAGAATATCATTTAGAAAAAAAATTGGATATAAATAAACATATGACTGAAGATGAAGAAGAGGAAGATGGATATGACTCAGACGAGGAAGCTAATTCCGGTGAACAAAGTGATAGTGAAAGAGTAGGCGAAGGAGACGAAGTTGAAGATCAGTATAATAATCTAAATGAAGCATTAGCTGCATATAAAGAAAAAATGGATGAAATCACAGATAATGGTGC
>CAMNMV010000035.1 GCA_946545015.1 uncultured Clostridium sp. | reverse complement strand
GAAGATAAATATAATTTAAAAATAACTGAAATAGAATAAAAGAATTACTAAAACTAGTAATTCTTTTATTCTATTTTTCATATTATATTACATTTTATAATATATTTTATATTATATTTTTTTATATTTTTAATTTTAATTTTAATTTTATATGTTTTATTCTTTTACCCTATTCTTCTGTTCTTCTTTGAAACTACATTTGATAATATAATAAACAATATTGAAAATCCTATAACAATTCCCATATTTACTAATAATGGTTGCAAAGTATCAAAATTAAATTCTTCTATTGCCTTTAATTTATCATTTGTATCTATGTAATAATATGTTGGAAGTACATGTGCTATTGTTTTTACAAAATCAGGTAACCATTCAGAAGGAACAAACGCTCCACACAAGAAACTTGATCCTAAAGCTACTACATTTACTATTCCGGATACTGCATTTTTGTTTGTAATCAAATTTCCTATAAAGAAACTTATACATGTTGCACATATTACAAATATAAATGAATTAATAAACAATATTAATCCATGTAAACTAAGCATTACATTGCCAACTAACACAAAGCTCATAACTGCATATATTAACCATAAGACAAATGAATATAATAAATTAGATAATAATAATATTCTATTACGTTTTTTATAATTATAGCTACTTATAATAGTTCTTTTTCTAACCTTTTCTTCATTAAAGGTTAATAAGATTAAACTTATAACATAAATTAAACATGCTAAATAGCTATAACTTGCAAAATTAAAATAAAATGTTGCTTTTCCTAATGCTGTTGTATCCAGTTTTGTAGTTATTTGTGTTTGAGTTTCTTTTGAAATTGTTTCATTTACTTTTTCAATTAATTGATTTTCATCTGTAATACTTTTTTGATATACAGTTGCAATTTTTATATATCTTTTTACAATCATTTCAGCAAAAGATGCATAATATGTTTCACTCTTTTTTACAGTTATTTCTGGGTTTTTACCTTCCATAAAATCTTTATGATATCCTTTTGGTATATAAACAACCATATTTACCTCTTCATAAAATAATGCATCATCTATTGCTTCTTTAGTATTTTCTATTTCAGGAGTATCACTATTTTCTTTTATATACCTAATTAAATCTTTCGTTATTCCAACTTCTTCATCTTCGTTAACAATATAAATATCTGGTTTACTTGCTTCAAATACCATTGTACTTTCACTATTACTCATATTAAAAGCACCAAATGTAAGAAGTATAACTGTATATAAAATAATAATACCTTTATTCTTATTTAATATTTTAAAAAATGTTTTAAATACTGTCATATTTCTGCCTCCTTAATTTCAAGAATGATACTGTAATTAATATACCTGAAAGAATAAGTAGGCTTACAATATTAAACCAATACCTATCTAATGTATTGTAATAATATAATGAATAAAATCCATCTGTTATCATATTAGCTGGATTTAATTTATTTAATATTGGTAAATTTTTATCAATTACATATTTTAATGTAACTCCCATCATACCTGCAAAGAAACAACCAGCCATTGTTATTGCAATTAATATTCCTGTTTTTGAATTTTCATTTTTCCTAAATATTGTTCCAACAGTCACTCCCATTGCTAATCCTGTAAAACTTCCCACCATTGATAACAATATAACTAAATCTGTTCTACTTCCATAATCAACTTTTAATGCAAATATTGTATATGAAAATAATAATGCTAATCCTACTAATTGCGCTAAATATCCTGCACAAAGTGAACTTAAAACTGATACACTTTTCTTAGTTGGCGCAACTGATACTCTTTTTCCTTTATTAGTCATATCTGGTAATACTTGATTAATTGTGTACATTCCAAGTATTCCTCCATACAAACATGTCATTGCAATTAAAGTATAAAATTCTATCATCATATAGTTTAAATTCTTATTAGCTGTATTTTTTAAATCTATCTGTGTATTTTGCGCTAAATCTAAAGCTTCTTTTACAATCCTTTCATAATCAACATTGTAATTTCCAGATTGTATTTGTTTTTCAATTTCATCCTTAGATAGATTTTCAACCATACTTGATGTTTGAACAATTTCTTCTGTTACATATTTAAATATTGTTTGACTTATACCATTTTTTTCAAATATAAGTTTAGGTTCACCCTCTTCTAATTTAAGGTATCCTACTACTTTTTCATTTTGAAGTAATTCTTTTGCTTCTTCTAATGAAACATATTTTGTATTAAATAATCTATCTTCATCTTTTTCATCACTTAATTCTTCAAATGCATTTTTAAAAATCAAATTTTCTTCAAATTCATCATCATTTACTATTGCTATATCTATTACATCAAATTTTTCTTTTTTTCCGATATCTGAAAAAGCCATATTAAAAAATGTTCCTAATATTATTGGAAAGGCAAATGTCCAAAATATTAGCATTTTATTTCTAAATAGAGTTTTTAGTGAATATTTAAAACTATGAAAAAACATTAATCTCTTAATTCCTTTCCTGTTAATTCAAGAAATACATCATTTAGTGTAGGTTTTTCAGAATTAATTTTCTCGTATTTTATTTCTTCTTTCTTTAAAAATTCTACCATATCCACTAAATTGTTTTTGCCTTCTTTATATGTAACTAATAGTAAACCATCTTCATAATTTACTTCATCAACATTTTTTAATTGTTTAATTTTTTCTACATAACTTTTATCCAAATTATTTACTTCAACTGTAACTTTTTCTTCTATTTTAGCTAATTCTTTTATACTTTCTGTTGTTCCTTCCGCTATAACTTTTCCTTTATCGATAATTACTACTCTATCACAAAGAATCTCTACTTCTTCCATATAATGTGTTGTATAAACTATTGTTGCCCCATTATCTCTTAATTTTTTTATTCCCTCTAATATATTATTTCTACTTTGTGGATCTACAGCAACAGTAGGTTCATCTAGGAATATTAATTTAGGTTTATGAGCTATACCACATGCTATATTTAATCTTCTTAATAATCCTCCTGATAGTTTTTTAGGATAGAATTTTTTAAAATCTTCTAATCCAACTAATTTAATTGCATCTTCTATATATTTTTTTCTTGTTTTCTTATCTTCAATATATAATCCACAAAAATAATCAATATTTTCATATACTGTTAGTTCATCAAATACTGCTACATCTTGGAAAATTACTCCTATTTTAGATTTTGTTTCATAACTATTTGGATTCATTTCTTTTCCAAATATTTTTATTGTCCCTTTATTATATTTTAATAAAGATAATATACAATTCATTGTTGTTGATTTTCCACTACCATTTGGTCCAAGAAGCCCTAAAATTTCTCCTTCATGCACATCAAATGATAAACCATCAATTGCTGTAATCTCTTTATACTTTTTAACTAAATTTTTTACTTCAATGACATTATTCATTTTTTCATATTCCCTTCAAATTTTATATTTATTTTTAATATTAAAACAAAGAATAATCTAAAAAGACTATTCTTTGTATATTTTTAGAATATTTCATAAACATTCTTATTACCTATTTCTTTAAATTTAGTAGATATAATTCCAGCAGCGCCAATTGCTGTAAACACATATGTAAGTACCATATCTCTGATATATGCAGATTCTATTTGTGTATCTAATTTTACAATATCATCGACTTTACCAAATACTGTCATAAAGTCTACTCCTGAATAGTATTTAGATAATTCGTTTTGAATTGTTATTGTAGCATCTATTCTAACTCCAACATATGTCATAATAAGCATAATAATTATTGCTATTATAACTCCTTTTTTACTGATTCCTCCAGCTAGTTTACTATATCCCAATATAGTACAAGCAGCCATAGCAATACCTGATATAACAGCTATGAAACCTAATTGTCCTATTAGTACTATAGCCAGAACTCCAACTAATGAGCCTAAAAGTCCTCCTATAATTCCTTTTCCGATATTTTCATCTTTTTGTATAGGACCATTATCACTATTATTTTCAGCTTTAATTTGTTCAAATGTTTGTGCTGATACAAATCCAACTTCTCCTCTTACATTACAAACTCTTGTATCACCAAATTGTGTTGAACGTTCATCAATATTTCTATAACCATTTGTCTTTAAATAATTTAAAATAACATTATTCATTTCTATAAGCGTATTTACTCTATCTTCAAATTTTGTTGAACTCTTAATAGTACATATTACTCTATAATTACTTACACGAATATTTGTTATCATTTTATTTTCAGTTTTTAATGATGCAAATTCATCTTTGTTTAAAATATTTCCCTCTTTACTTACACAATAAATAATATTAAATGTTGTTTCATATTGGTCAAATGGTGCAAATACATTTGTATATCCATCAACATATCCATAAACAATATTTAAATTTTGATTAAATTGATAATTTAATCTTGTTGCTACTTCTAATTTTAAATTTTTAACTCCCATTTTAATTCTCCCTCCAAATTAACTTTTTTTATTATATTATAATATTTAAATTTTTACAATATATTTAATGTATTTTTGCATACATTATACCTTCCATTTAAAAGAATCAACTATTTCTTTTGTTTTTTGATCTATTTTTTCAGTATCATCATCAAATGTAGTTTCATGCACTAAAAAGTATTTTTTATCTCCAACAATATAATATTGAGTTGTAGTAGAACCTGATTCCTTCATTGTAAAAATATATAATGTATCTCCATTTTTAGTATTTGTTCCATTACCATTTATATTAACAACTCTTCCAGCACTTTGATTTCCTATTTGTTTTAATACATCTTGTCTAAATGCCATATGATTATCCTTAGAATATGGAGTTGTCCCTCCATTTATAGAAATATTATTAGGCTTAGATTTTTCTTTATCTTCTTCTAAAACATAAAATTGTTTTATTCTTGTTGAATGTTCTTTATTTTTCTCTAAACCTTTTGGAAGCTCGAAACTACCATAATTTGATTTTATATATTTTTCCGCTTCTGTATCTCCATTGTTTTCCGCTTCTTGATTAAGATTTTCACATCCAGTTAAAAGTAACATTATTCCAATTAACATTAGTAATACTATTTTTATATTTATTTTATTTTTCACTTTATTTTCCCCCCTCCACTCTTCATTTCATCATAATATAAGTAAAACTTATTTATCTCATCAATAGTTCTTATAACTTCATTTTCTCCTAATCGCTTTTCTTCTTCATCAATACATTCTATTCCACAAACTCTTTTAATATTGTATTCTAGCCATCCAAATTTTGCTTTATAATCAGCATTTAATGCATCTTCGTAATCTAATAATTTTCCACCCTGTTCCTTATATGTTTGTACAAATATCTTAAATTTTTCTATATCAAAATACTTTTGTCCACCGGCCCAATTCCAAGCTGTATCAATAACTTCCATAACAGGATTAACTAGTCCTGTTGATTCCCAGTCAATAAATACTGGTTCATTATCTTTATTCCACAATACATTTGGTAAATCTATATCTCTATGGCTTATAACTAAATTCTTAGAAATTTTCTCTAAACTCTCAATTGCTCTTTCATCAAGTTCTTTATACTTATCTATGTTGGCTAATAATAATTCTTTTATTTCATTATTTGTTATTTTATCTATATAATAACTCCAGTCAACACTACTTGTATCATAATAAGCTTTACATTCATCTTCATATTTTGAATAATCAATTTTATGGATTTTAGCTAATTCAATTGCAACTTTTCTGCATTTATCAATTGTTAGCTCTTCATCACAAATTGCTTTTCCATCAAACCAATCAAATACTAAAAAATAATATTCTTCAATTTTTTGTAATGTACTTCCTTTAATTACTTTTGCCGGTAAGCATTTCACATTATTTTCTTTAGCAATATTTGCAATCTTTTCTGCAAATATATGATTATTTTTAGCATCAGCCCTTTTCATAACTTCTGGATTTAAAAATTTTATAGCAAATATTCCTTTTGACGTTTTTACTTTATACATTCTATTTAACAATCCGCCAGATACTCTTTTTATTTCTTCTATATTTTCACCTAAATCACATTTATTGATTAATTTTTTTATAATTTCATTTATATTATCAATTACTATTTCATGTTTATTTTCTTCCAATTATAATTCCTACTTTCCTATTTTATGGATTTTTCTATGCTTTTTATATTATCATATTCAATGCTTTTTTTCAATAAAATATCAAGTATCTATTTTTGACTTATCCTTATTTTTATGTTAAAATTATTCTTATGGCATTATTGCCAAATTTATATAACTGGAAAAACCAGTAAGGAGGAATTACTAACATGACAAACCGGTACTGTAGGCTATTAGTAGGAGGAGGTGTTGCTCTTCTTATAGCTCTAGCAGGGGTTGCCATACCTGTTGCATACAGTGAAGCAACCCAAATAACTGATACAAAAGTCTATGTAGATGAGCCAACTGTAACTGTTGTAACTGAAGCACCTGTTGTAACACAGATTACTAAAAATTTTTCAAAACCTGTTACTACAACAGATACTACACTTATCACTACTAAGCTAACTACACAAGCTACAACAACTAAAGAGTCATCAACAAGAAAAAAAGAAACAACTACTAAAAAAGAGACAACAACTACAACAACTACAACAACTACTTCCCAATATACTTGGGATGGCCCAGTTCTTAATTCTTTTGCAGGAATGGTACAAGGTCCTTCAGGAAATGAAACTTATTACAACTTAGACATGAGTGGTGTAGTTTCTATCATGAAAGGACTTGGCTACGATTACAAATATTGGGTTAGAGATGATGGTGTTAAGATGTACGGTGACTATGTCATGTGTGCAGCTGACTTGAATTTAAGACCTAAAGGAACAATCGTAGAGACATCATTGGGATTAGGGATTGTTTGTGATACTGGTGGTTTTGTTGATTGGGACAATACACGCTTAGATATCGCTGTCAATTGGTAAATCCAAAAAGAGTTGTAAGACAATTGTCTTACAACTCTTTTCTATTTATATTCTTCTTTTCTTATAACATCAAATTTGAAAAATTATGTAAATTAGGTTATAATATATGTATACACCCTATTGGTCAGCTATAACTTTTGAAAGGATGATTTTATGTTTATACGACTTACAATGCTTAGGACAACCGCAGGTTCAAACAATTACTTTGAATCTAAAATCCATGTTAATCCGGAATTTATTGTTTTAATGGAACGCGAGGATTGTGTAACACACATACACACCAACACAACTTCATTTATGGTAAAGGAAACCCCTGAAAAAATAATTAATTTAATTAGGGAAACCACCTGAGCTGACCAAAAAAGTCCCCAACAGGGGGCTTTTTCTTTTTTAATTTTTGAAAATTCCTTTAATTTTATTCATCACTTTTTTTAAAAAACCTTCTTCTTGTACCATTAACATCTCTGTTGTCTTTACTTCCTCTTTATTTTGCTTTTTGAAAATATTATCACTATTATATGTTTCTTTTAATTCTTCTTCATATTTATTTCTATTTTTTTCAATAATATTGCTATATGCTTGTTTTCTACTTTCAGGACAAAAATAGTCTAAATAGATACCAGCTATTATTTCTTTTGTTTTTTCTTTCAAATTTAAATCTTCTACATCTGCAAAATAATCTATATCTGGATCATATGTATCTGATTTATTATTTTCCAAAAATTCAATTATTTCTCTTGGAATTTTATTAAATTCTTTTTCTTCTAAAGTATTAAGTATTCCTAATACTTCAACTGCTGCCTCACTGTACTCTTGTGTTACCATTTTCATCCCTCATTTCTTCTATAATAATACTGTGTTGCGCTGTTTTATCCATTCTTCTAGCACTACTTCCAATGATTCCCAAATCCATAGACTTTCTTCTTTTATAGTATGGAAGATGTATACTATCATTTTGATAGATTCTTTTCATCTTATCTTCATAAGCACTCAAATTAGTTAAACTTTTTCCTTTTGTTCCATTTATAAAAAATTGCAATCTTTCTTCATAATTATCTAAATTAGTGTGGGATAATACTGCACAACCTTCTTCTTTACAAAATTCATCTGTTGACATTTCTAAATAATGTTGTACAATAGCTGATACTTTATCTTGTTTTTTACTTTTTCCAAATTCATTATATTCATCTTTTGTTAAATACATAATTCTAGTATTTCTATCACCATCATTAGGTTCACATACAAACATATATCCATCTTGAATTTGTTCTATATCTTTCAAAGTCCCTGTATACACATATGCTATATATGATTTTTCGTCAATTGTCCCATTCACACCTATTTCTGCAACTTCAACTTGAGTTATAGGATTATTTTTTTCTAAAATTTCCTTTCTTTCTCCAAAAGGAATAATATCATTTTTTCTAGGTATTTTAGAATTTGGATTTATATTCGGAATATATGGTCTAGTATTAAAATCAGTCCTTTGCTCAATTACACATTTATGTTTTTGACTTTCTTTCTTTTCTTCAGATAAATATTGATAATAATCTGCTAAATTTTCGAAAATTTCTTCTTGTGCTTGTTCAATTCCAACTAGCATCACTCTTGCTTGTTTTTCACTTACTTCCTTACTTCCCGAAATAACTTTAACAAGTTCATTATTTATATCACTAATTAACACTTTACTAAATCTATTTGGTTTTCTAAACGCTTCATTATCTTTATTATATACATCCAATACAGTATAATTATCAGCACCTAAAAATCCTAACATTATATCTCCATCTTGTCTGATAACTTCAAATCCATCTATATCTTCTGGTTTTTTATTATACTTATATCTAGCATTTTGAGCATAACGAGGATTATTCTTCTCCATTATGTTTGCAATTGCTTTTTTTAAATCTTCTCTATCAATAAGTTTTGAATATATCCAAGAAAAATCTATAAATGCTCTTCCATTTTGCCAATCAATTATATCTTCTGGCTTAGTATTTGAAAAATACTCTTTAAACTTTTCAAATCCTTGCAATTCTTTTTCCATATAACCAATTCCCCTTCATATTTAATACATTAATTCAATCTATATTGTATTAAAACTATATTGCTTTTTCAATATTTTTTTTTAATCTTAATATAATTGTAATAACTTCGTAACAATTAAATATAATACAAATAAAAAGTAATAGATTTTTATTAATCCATTACTTTTATCTAATCTCATTCAATAACTCAATCTCTTTTTCATAATATTTTATTTTATTGTTTGCTTTACTCCACAATATTTACATTTGATTGTAGCACCTTTTTCTCCAAATAATGGTGCATCACAAGAAATACATCTGGTTGCCATCTTTTCTTTTTCTTGTTTTTTCTCTTTTATTCCAAATGCTTGTTTAAATGTACCAATTGACTCTTTAAGAGTATTAGCAACTTCACTAAGACCTGGTACATAATTACGATCATCTTCATCTATTTTTGCAGGCTCCCCTGTAAGTATTTCATGTACTTTATCTATCCATTTTATTAATTCTTTGTTTCCAAAATCATTGAAATAAAAACATTCTTCACTATTAAAAAAATATATCTCCATTTGAGTTGTTCCATTAGTTCTTCTTCCCAAACGTATTTGTGGGTTGCCATCTATAATTTTTATTTGATTTAATGGTAATTTTATCACTTCTTTTGTTCCACCAAGCATCCCTTTTTTTATGTATATAATATTTAAATTTGTTAATATTAATTCTCCCATAGAACCAATTTTCTTACCTACTGGATGAAAAGCATTTTGATTTTTTAAAACAATTCCTTCATTTATTTCTAACTTATAATCTCCCATATTTACCAACTCCTATTATATATAATTATAAAATAAACAAATTTATAATTCAATTATTTTTTTATCCATAAATACATTCCGGTTATAACATCTGGTTTATATTTAAACCCTGCTTTCTTATAAAACTCTTCATTACCTGCTGTTGGAGTTAATTCTATTTGCATCTTTTCTCCTTCTTTTACTCCATCTTCTATTAATCTTTTTAATTCATTAACAATTTTTAATCCAATTCCATTTCCTTGGAATTCAGGTTTTACACATATATCACTAAGCATACAAACAATACTATAATCACCAACAACTCTACCAATTCCAGCTAATTTTCCATCTACTATTGCTTTTACCATATACATCGTATTATTTAGTGCTTTATCAATTTGTTCTTTAGAATATGTTTTCCAGCCCACTGATTCAACAACTTCAATAAACTCCTCGCTTGTAATCAAATATTCTAATTTTATATCCATAAGCCCCTCCTTTTATTCCCAACCATATTCACTATATTTTATATTATTTTTATAATTATATATAGCCATAACTCTATCATCAATAAGATTAGACGGTAAACTATTAATATCAATCCATTTTAATTCTTCATTTTTTTCAGGTTCGTTAACAACTGGATTTCCTTCCCACTTATTTGCTTTGAAATATCCGTTATAATAAATGTTTCCATTTGAATTTTTATGTATCATACACACAAACTCCAAATCTGCTTCATTAATAATTATTCCAAGTTCTTCTTTAGCCTCTCTACACATAGCATGTTTCATAGATTCATTTGCGTCAACATGTCCTGTAGCTGAAAAATCATAATAGCCATCACAATAGCCAGTATTTTTTCTTTTTTGTAATAATATTTCTTCTTCATTATTATTTTTTCTAGCCAATAACAGCATTACAGCTGAACAACACTTAAACCTTTCACTCATTTTTTAATTATCCTCCTATTATTTTTATTATATATTACAAATTATAAAAAGAAAAGCTAAAAATTCAACAATTAATAAACTAATAATTTATCTCTAAATAATATCTATTAACAGCTTATCGTGTTTTACATAAAATTGTTTTTTTTAAAGAATTTATGGTATAATAAATATAATTTAACCTTTCGCATTTGCGAATCTATACTCTTTACACACAGTCGGAAAGGAAAAAATACATTATGAACAAAAAAGACAGAATTATAGGGAAAATTAAGACATACGCAATTATCATCTTAATACTGATGCTTCCTTGCGCTTACTTTTGCGGTAGACTCAGCGCAAGTACTCTCAGCATTGGTGACTCGCTCGTAGCTGACTGGAAGAACCGCTTTGAGCAACTTAAGATTAGTACTGACAGTACAATCAGCTCTCTTCAGGCAACCCTCGATGAAAAAATGGCTATACTTGCTACTCAGACTGAGCTCATAAAAGAGTACGAAGCCAAGGAAGAGGTCAACACGATGGTAACAGAAATCCGTGACATCAATGTAGAATTATTCAAAGAGTGTTCTACCTCAATAGACATTGAAGAAACAGAACCCTTCAGAATTGCGGGCACCAATCAGATGCTTACACCGGAAATCTTTGGTAACCTGTACGAAAGGGATGAGAAACTCAAAGTAACATATTACTTCGGAGTATTTCCTGCCAAAATCAATGTCAAAAACATTGCTAATGAAAAAGTCGAGATAACTTATACAGCAAATTCATTTATGGATCCACCGTACAGAATCAATTCGCGGCAAGTTAACCTTAACTGGACTGGCAAAATTTTAACGTCATACGAAAACGATGATTTAGATGTAATCATTGATACAAAAGGCCGTGAACTCTTAACAGAAGTTGAAAACCAGTACATCGAGAGGTTAAAAACGGATTATGCTGATAGCAAAATCCCGGTTTACGTCAATGGAATTCTTCTCCAGGACTGGAACGAAAGCAATAAAATAATAAAATAAGTAAAAACCTGCACTAGATTTTATAGTGCTTGACAATGAGTTTGAGACTGTGTGTATGTAACTGGTATGAATGGTTAATTAACCTTTCATACCAGTTTTCTTTTTCCACTTTAAAAAGTGTAATTTTTATATTACATAAAAAAACTTCCACAAGATGGAAGTTTTTTTGTTTTTGATAACTATTTATTTGGATTATTATAAATAATATAATATTATTTACTTTTCTATCTTATTGTGCTTCTAAAGGGAAAGTAATTTTCCAATCTCCTTCTGTATTAAGCCCCCCAGCAACAAAATCTCCATAAATATTATAATTCTTCAATTCTTCTTTTGAAATATCAAATACATATTCTGTGAAATCTCTCCTATCTTCATTATGAGTATAATAATTAGTTGAATATTCATATTTATCGCCTTTTTTTCCTAATACAAATCCCACATGATAATCTGATAATTTCTTTTCGTTTGTTTCTATATTTTTCAAATATATTTCTCCATGATTATCTATCTTAAAATTATTCTTTGCAGATACTTGTATATGCAATCTGTTATCTAAATATGCAATTCCAGTTATCCTCATATCGTTTACTCCAAAATCAATATCCTTATTTGGTATAATAACATCTTCTTCATATTGTTTAAATTTATATTGGTACTTATCATTAGTTGTAGAAAATCCTGATATTCCTATTTTTTGTGTCTTTATATTACTTTCTATTTGTTTTGTTGATATTGGCAACTTAATTTCATCCCACTTTTTCTTATGGCTTATAAAATTGCTCATCATAAATGTTAATTTTTCTCCAGTAATATTCTTCTTTTCATTATTTGTTATTGTTATTAAAAAAGTAGCTTTTCCAGTCTTGACATCATATCCTACATTTTCGCAATGACCTATCGAACAATCAAAAGCTCTATTTATCTTGTAACTATCATTTAAATCAGTAGTTTCATCTACTCTATTTTCTTTCAAATCTTTCAATGTAATGTATATTTGTGCTGTATCATCCTTAATATACGCTGAAACAACTTCCATTTCAATTCCATTGCTTTCACAAGTTTTTTGAACTGGCATAAAGTATTGAGCAACCGATGGTGATACTTGATACATTAAATTATAAATAATTGGTACATTTGCGGCTAAAACAGGCATACTACAATAAGTTAAAATAAGTGTCATCATAGCAATAGCAGGCTTTAATAAAATATGTGATTTATTCTTCCTTGTTTCAGATAAATTTTTAACTTTGTTCACTAATTCTGAACTTGGAGTTATATAATTATTTAATCTTTCATATCTTTTACTAAACATTAAAATCTTCCTCCTTAATTTGACTTTTTAATAATTTTCTAGCTCTAGTTAACCAAGTTCTTATTGTTGACTCTTTCTGATTTAAAATTCGACTAATATCTTTTATTTGATATTGTTCATAATAAAATAAATGTATAACTACTCTATATTTTTTAGGAAGTTTCTTTATTTCATTATATAATCCAATATCCTCTTCCATTTCAAATTTTATTTCATCATCATTAAGAGGAATGATTTTTCTTTTCCAAGCAGAAAGCCACATTTTCTTACAACTGTTAATAGTAACTTTAATTAACCAAGCTTTTTTATGCTCCTCATTTTCAAATTGTTTTTTATTTTGTAAATATTTCAAAAATACATCTTGATATATATCATCTGCATCATATTTTGAATTTGTATAGAAATATGCTAGTCTATATACCATATTGCTGTATTTTTCTACAGTCTTTTGATAATTAATTTCTTCATTTGCTTGCAAGCTCATATAAAAACTCCTTTCTACTATTAACACCTTTTTACAATAAAAAAAGCTACAATAATTTTATATTTTTTATGAAAAAAGAGCAAGTAATATTTACTTGCTCAAAATCTTATTCTCTTTGTCTCATAATGCATTAATTTATATTCCATTCAAGAGAAGTTTTTTGTTTATTTACCATTTCTTTAAATATACTATTCTTTAATAATAAATCTTTTGGCTTTCCTATTTCAGCAACCTTTCCATCTTTTAATACAACAATTTTATCTGCATTTGTTACTGTTCTCATTCTATGTGCTATGATTAAAACTGTTTTATTTTTTATAAGTTTGGATATTGCTTCTTGTATTTGAGTTTCATTCTCTGCGTCCAATTAAGCAGTGGCTTCATCTAATAATATAACAGGTGCATCTTTCAACAATGCTCTTGCAATACTTATCCTTTGTCTTTCTCCTCCTGATAATTTAGAACCATTTTCTCCGACTAATGTATTATAACCATTTGGGAATTTCTTTATAAAATCATCACAATTAGCTTCATGAGCAGCTTTTAATACTTCAGC